>NZ_JACSJN010000001.1:26049-328419 GCF_018617135.1 Exiguobacterium sp. s163 | reverse complement strand
TAGACCGAGTACAAGACCCGGGTAATCTCGGTACGATGATTCGGACAGCAGATGCTGCCGGATTCGATACGGTGTTACTCGGGAAAGGGACGGTCGATCCGTTCAACGCCAAAGTCGTACGTGCCACACAAGGTTCACTGTTTCACGTGAACGTGACCTCGGTCGACTTGCTTGAAAAGTTACCTGAGCTGAAAGAGGATGGATTCCACGTCTACGGCACAGCTCTCTCAAAGGCATCATCGTATGAGCAAGTTGCATTCGAAGACAAAGTGGCCCTCGTCATTGGGAATGAGGCACAAGGGGTTCATGCTGATGTATTGGCACTCTGTGACACACGTGTGCATATTCCGGTGCTCGGCGACGCGGAATCGCTCAACGCGGCGGTCGCTGCCGGTATTTTAATGTATCGCATCGCTTTACAATAATCTTGTCAGCACGTGAAAAACGTGATAGGTTAAACACATCGATGAATAAGATATGACGTTGAAAGAACATAGTAAGCGAATGACCGATTCCGTTCAGGGAGCAAGGGCCGTGACTGAGAGCCTTTGCCGGATTCGTCGCTGAATTCACTCTGGAGTCGTGTTGGAGACAACACCGGTTTGGCATCACGATAACGATGCTCTCAAGTGGGCCATGAATAATTGGCCAAGTAGGGTGGTACCGCGATGATTCGTCCCTTCAGTCAACGACTGAAGGGACTTTTTTATGTAGAGGAGGAAGCGAACACATGAAAGAACAATTAGAACAGTTACAAGTGGAAGCGTTAGAAGAAATCAAACAGGCATCCACACAAAAATCATTGAATGACGTCCGCATCAAATATTTAGGGAAAAAAGGACCGATGACTGAAGTGCTCCGTGGCATGGGTAAATTATCTGCCGAGGAACGTCCGATCATCGGTGAGTTGGCGAATACCGTTCGTACCGCGATTCAAAGCACACTCGATGCTCGAATCGAAGAGGTGAAGGCGATTGAATTAGAGGAAAAGTTAAATGCGGAAACGCTCGATGTGACTCTACCGGGGCGGACATCGACTCCTGGCCACAGTCATCTCTTACAACAAATCATCGACGAGATGGAAGACTTGTTCGTTGGACTCGGATATACGATTGCTGAAGGTCCTGAAGTCGAAACTGATCTCTACAATTTCGAAATGCTCAACTTGCCGAAAGATCATCCGGCACGAGACATGCAGGACTCGTTCTATATCACGGAAGAGACGTTACTTCGTACTCATACGTCTCCTGTACAGGCTCGCACGATGTTGGAGGCGAACGGAAAACCGATTCGCATCATCTGTCCAGGTAAAGTGTATCGTCGTGATGAAGACGATGCGACGCACTCGCATCAATTCATGCAAATCGAAGGATTGGTTGTCGATGAATCCATCTCGATGGCTGACTTGAAAGGGACGCTCGAAGTGTTCGTGAAGCAGTTGTTCGGAGAAACGCGCGAAATTCGTCTCCGTCCAAGCTTCTTCCCGTTCACGGAACCATCGGTCGAAGTCGACATCTCTTGCTTCAAGTGTGGCGGGAAAGGATGTAACGTATGTAAAGGAACCGGGTGGATTGAGATTCTCGGAGGCGGAATGGTCCATCCGCATGTATTGGAGATGGCTGGCTATGACTCGTCAAAAGTGTCAGGGTTCGCATTCGGAATCGGAGTGGAGCGTATGGCGATGCTCAAACACGGCGTCGACGACATCCGCCATTTCTACACAAATGACTTACGTTTCATCGAGCAATTCTAAGGAGGAAGACAGATGTTACTTTCAAAAAAATGGTTGAATCAATATATTGATGTATCCGATTTAAGCGGCGAAGCGCTCGGTGACTTGATTACGAAGAACGGAATCGAAGTCGAAAGTGTGACAAATCGTGGGGAAGGACTTTCTGGGATTGTCGTCGGGCGGGTCCTTTCATGTGAGAAACATCCGGAAGCGGATAAGTTGAACGTGACGAAAGTGGACATCGGAGAATGTGACCCTGTTCAAATCGTATGTGGCGCACCGAACGTGCGCGAAGGGCAACATGTGATCGTGGCCAAAGTTGGCGCACGCTTACCAGGACTTAAAATCAAAAAAGCAAAACTTCGTGGTGTCGAATCACAAGGAATGATTTGTTCACTCGAAGAGCTCGGCTTTGAGAAAAAACAAATTCGGGAAGACGAGCAAGATGGAATCCACACATTCCGTGAATCCGTACAAGTTGGTGCAGATGTGCTCGATTTACTCGACTTGAACGATGAAGTCATCGAACTCGGCTTGACTCCGAACCGTTCAGATTGCTTGAGCCTCTATGGAATCATTCATGAGGTTGCGGCCATCTTAGAGCGTCCATACACGTTGCCGACGGCAGATGTCACGTCATCATCACCATCGGAGGTGTCTATCGAACTTGCGACACCGAACTGTTCATATTACGCAGCTCGTGAAGTCAAAGGGGTAACGATTGCAGAGTCGCCACAATGGCTAAAGAATATCTTGATTGCAGAAGGTGTCCGTCCAATCAACAACATTGTCGACGTGACGAACTATGTGATGCTTGAAATCGGACAACCGCTTCACGCATTCGATGCGAAGAAACTCGGCAACTCGATTGTGGTCCGTCAAGCCGAAAATGGAGAAGAAATGGTCACACTCGACGACGTGACGCGCACGCTCGATTCATCGATGATGGTCATCACAGACGGACAAGCTCCAGTCGCCATCGCAGGCGTCATGGGTGGTGCCAATACAGAGGTAGATCTTTCAACGACAGATATCATTTTAGAGTCAGCGTACTTTGATCCGGCATCCGTACGGAAGACGAGCCGTACGCTCGGTCTCCGTTCAGATTCAAGCGCTCGTTTCGAAAAAGGCGTTGACCCAGAACGTGTCATGCTCGCGCTCGATCGCGCCGCGCAACTGATTGTCGAACTCGGTGGAGGAGCCATTCATGATGCGGTGCGTTCAGGTGAAGGCGAATCACGTGCCCGAGAAATCCAAGTGTCGATTGACTATATCAACAAGCGCTTAGGGATGACACTCGATCGTCAGACAATCGTTCACATCTTGGAGCGTCTCGGTCTCGCGACAGAAGGGGATGATGTGCTGACCGTACACATTCCATCGCGCCGTCCGGACTTAGAGCTTCCGGCTGATATCACAGAAGAAGTGGCACGTCTATACGGATATGATAGTCTCCCGTCGACGTTACCTGCCTCTCAATCGAAAGGCTATTTGCCAGCAATCAACGTATTGCGCAGGCAGACACGTCGCTTGTTGCAAGGAGTCGGCTTATCACAAGCCATTACCTACTCGTTAACGAGTGAGGCACATGCGACACGTTTCGGTGGAGAAACCGATCAGCTCGTCCGATTGGCGATGCCGATGAGTGAAGAACGCTCTGTCCTTCGTACGTCGCTCGTCCCTGGGTTGTTGGAGGCGGCTCGTTACAACACGGCGCGTCAACAATCGAACGTCGCACTTTACGAAACAGGACGCGTCTATACGGAGCACGGAGAAACGTTACCGCGTGAGAAAGAACGGGTGGCTGGTGTCGTCACAGGTCTATGGATGGATCATCGTTCGCAAGGAACACGGATCCCGGTCGACTATTTCGTCGCAAAAGGAATTGTCGACACGTTAGTCCAAACGCTTCGCCTAGATGTCACGTATGAGGCCGTATCGATGCCTGATATGCACCCTGGTCGTACGGCAAACATCTTGATGGACGGAGAGGTCATCGGATATGTCGGACAAGTGCATCCAGGAACATCGAAAGACGTCTACGGTATGAAGGAAGTGTATGTATTCGAACTCGACCTCTTGGCACTTCGTGGAGACGAGACACTTCTTTATCAAGACGTACCACGTTATCCTTCGATTTCACGAGATTTGGCACTCGTCTTATCACGTGAGATTCCGGCTGGGACAGTGGAACAAACGATCCGCCAAGCGGCTGGTCCACTCTTAATTGACCTCGTCTTGTTTGACGTCTATACAGGGGAGAATGTTGGAGCGGATGAGAAATCGATTGCCTTCTCACTCAAGTTCCAAGACCCGTCACGAACGTTACAAGATGAAGAAGTAACGGCAGCATATGAAACAATTGTCGAGGCGGTCCGTGCGACACACGGCGCTGAACTTCGAGCGTAAAAAATAAGGAGCGTTGTCCACCTGTGACAACGCTCCTTTTATTATTGAATCTCGAGTGCGAGATCACCGAACTTGGTCCATCCGACAAGACTCGTCACACGATAGAGGGCCCACGTGATGAGTGCAGGGAGTACGACGCCGGTCATCGTGAAGATGAGAAAGGCATCCAACCCTTGGACCGCTAAAATCTGAAGCGGGGCAATCAAGGAGTTGAGCCCGAGACCTGCAATTTCATATGGAACTTGGAGTGAGAACATCAAAGTAGCAATCGGTGCGGAAATCATCGCGGCGATAAACGGTGGGACGACGATTCGCGGATTTTTGATGATATTCGGAAACTGCACTTTCGGTGTGACAAAGAATGAGGCGACCAATCCACCTGGGTCGGTTTGACGATATGCCATTAAGGTAAATCCAACAAATTGAGCAGAGCAACCGATCAAGGCAGCGGCGCTAGCGACAGGGTCAAGTTGAAGCGCGATGGCGAGTGCGGCAGATGATGCAGGCGACATGAGCATGACACTGAAAACAAGTGCGATGACAAGAGATGTGGCAATCGGGGACGTTTCTACAGATGCGGTGATCCCTTGACTGATTGAGTTGATAAGAGGAGTCGTGACCGCTGCTGCAGCAACCCCAACGATAATACGGCTGTGACCGGAACGACCATCATATCAAACTTTGTTTTTCCGAGGACACGTTTTCCAAGCCAGACAGTAGCCGCCGCTGCAATCAGTGCGCTAATCGGTTGACCTGGAACGAGGACGAGTCCGCTTTCCGTCGCTGTTAAAGCTGCACCGCCAATGGTTGCGGCAATCATGGCGCTAAATAGGATGAGCGTGTTGCTTCCGAGTTGAAACGCGACACCAGCGCCTAAGGCAGGTGCCAACAATGATTTGGCGACTTGTCCAATCTGTACGAGCATCGCGATTCCGCTCAAATTACCAATCGTCTCAATCAATAAACCGACACCGAGCGTGACGAGTACGGCATTTGCCATCCCTGCTGAAATTTTTACCATTCGATCCATCATATACTGCTTCACTTCCATCATCTCCTCTATATCTTTATGTCAATAAAAAAACCTATCCATCAAGGATAGGCGCGGTTTCAATCTACAGGCGCCTGTCCGATTACCACGGGAACAAGGGCCTGAAAAGTCGTTTTTGAAAACAAAACGATTTCAGTCCCTCAGTCGAATAATAATCAGCAGGCTGTTCATATGTACGGGATTGGACATTTCGAGCATCTCCTCTTCGTTGGATTTGCTAAAGAATACCATCTATTTTTGTAATAATCAATATTTTCTGAAAATAAACATTAAAAAATTCAGGAAGCCCCGTGGCATCCTGAATTAGCTCATTTGTAGTGAACGTGCTTGAATCTGATCATCGATAAAATTCATCGACAACGCATTGAAGTGATCGGGTTGGTCTACATTGACCACATGACCAGAGTCTGCAACGATTTCAACATTGGCTGTCGGCTGATGTTTCGCTGTCCGTTCGACAGCTTCAAGAAACATATAATCCTCATCACCCATAATATATAAAATCGGGACATTCGTCTGGATCGAAGTGAACTGATTCAGTAAAGGATTAATATTTTCCGTCATTTTGAACCAACGGATAAACTCGCGTTGACATAAGTTCGCCGCATCGCGGACGAACATCATCCGAGACTTTTTGTGACGCTTCTTCGGGAGTAAAATCCATGCGAATAATTTATATAACCACATGTAGGGGACAAAGTTTTGCACAAGACTACCAAGTCGGATGAGCAACGTGGAGCGGACATTGAATTTGACGATGGCTCCGCCGAGAACGACCGATGCGATTCGATCGGGATAGTGCTCAAACATCGCCTGAATCACAATCGTTCCTAAAGACAGACCGACCATGTGTCCTTTTTCGATACCTAAGTGATCCATGACTTCAATCACGTCCTTGGCGACGACATCAAACGTATAGGCGTTCAACGGTTGTTTGAGCGACTGTTCAGCATCGTATGAACCGCCATGACCGCGTAAATCGACGAGCAGGACATTATATTTTTTACGGAAGGGACGAAGTTGACGATACCAATGTGATAAACTTCCTCCGGCCCCGTGTATGAAGATGACCCAAGGATGGTCATCACTAATCGTGTAGGTTTTATAATGCAGCATGAACGCTATCCTCCAAAAATTTTAAGTTCATTTAACCGTAAAATGAGTATATCATACTTGATGTCGAAGCTCTACAAACGACGTTCATTCAAGTTGAGAGCTTTCTTTGTATTCGCAAAATGGACTTTAGCAATCTTTTGTAAATAATCCTGACCATAACGTCGAATGATTTGAGCGGCGACTTGGTCGACTTTTGCTCCTGCCCCTTTCGGGAGGGTTAATCCTACTTGTTTACTTAGTTTGTCCATTTCTTTTAAGAAGAAGGCGCGAGCTAAAATGGAAGCAGCTGCGACGGCGACATGAAGTCCTTCGGCTTTTGTAGAAAAGTAGACATCGTCGCGCACGATATCGCGTTCTGCCCGCAAATGTTGATAATAGACCGACTTCTCTGCGAACTGATCGATGAGAATGGCATCGGGTTTTTGTCCGAGTTTCTCAAGCAACGCTCGAAGCGCAGCATTATGGGCGATGGCAGTCATTTTACCTTGTGTCATCGTACGTTGCATGTTGTTGTATGTTGGATTATGCAGTGTCGCTTTTTGATAAGGAATCGTAGCGTGTAAATCCTTCGCAATCCGGATGATTTCAGGATCGGATAACTGTTTGGAATCTTTTACGCCGAGTTCTTTCACGAGTGCGATTTGATCGCATGAGACAAAAGCCGCTACGACGACGAGTGGTCCGAAATAATCTCCTTTTCCGACCTCGTCGCTTCCAACGACAGACCAACTTGAAAATCCTTCAGGTAAAATGGTGTTCGGTGTGGATGCTTGTTTCTTCTCGGCGGGTGTTCCCCATTTCACTGCCTCGGTCTCGGCATCTTTTCCTTGGAACATCACTTTCCCTGATTGATAAATCGTTACGACAAATCCCGGTGTCTTGGCGCTGAATGTCGCATATGGTGGTGGCGCGACTGCATACTCATGATACATTTTCTTTAGTTTTTCTTGTGATGCGGATGATAGCTTGATGACTTGGTTGCCCAACATGAGCACTTCCTTTCTGTCTGGCAAATTCATTTTACATTTTTTTATGAATTTTTGAAACCGAAGATGAGGTTTTATCGTATATGGAAGTGAGTAGAGAAAAGTGAGGTGAGGTGGACGTGTGGTGGCGCGATGACACGCAACAAGATGAGGTAGAGGAATTATATAAGCATATTCTCGAACTCGAGGCGAGAATTGCTAAATTAGTAGCTCATCAAGTGAGAGTGCGTCGGCTACTGATGCAAGATTCTTCTGAGGGCGTGACGGATCAAGTCGTTCAAGTTCAAAAAGAAGTGGAATATTTTTTAAACAGGATGCGGCTCGAACGACAAGAACTTGTCGACCTATACAATCGGCGACGAATTGAACGTTCCATCGGGCGAGTTCGAGAAGTGAACGACTTATCCACTTCATCACTGTCGGAGTGGGATGAGATTGAGGATCGACTTGCATTAGAAGTCGAACAACTTCGACGTGTACTGATGATGGAACAAAAACGTCGACAGGAGGGGTGGTAATGGAGGCAATCGATCAACTGTATTGGTGGGTGTTGATCATCGCTGGTCTTGGAACCTTTATTTACATGATGTTCTCCGATGCGTTCGAAATGTTCGAGGGTTGGTTTAACCCTGCAGTCATCTTATCGTTCTTAGCACTAGGGGCAGGGATTGGGCTTATCTTAAACGCGTTGGCTCACGTTTCCCCGATGATTGGGCTCGCTGTCGCATTGGTCGGGTCTCTTGCTTTGACGACACTTCTCTATTTATTTGTTCTCTTACCGCTCTCCAATGCGGAAGAATCCATTGGTTTGACGGATGAGGCATTAGTTGGACGTGTCGGACGATTGACCGTGCCCATTCCTGAAGGCGGGTATGGCGAAGTTTTGATTGAGACAGTAACGGGCTCGCTTTTAAAGACGGCTCAAAGCTTAGACGGTACATCGATTTCGACAGATCATCGGGTAGTCATCATTGAAGTAAAAGGCAATATCGCAATCGTCATGCCATATGACGAACCTACAATTCGAGAGGAGATATAACACATGAATACGGCTATCTTAGTCAGCATCATCGTCGGGGTCATCATCCTCGCACTTGTGTTTGTATTCGTATTAAAATATCGCACAGTCGGACCAGATGAGGCACTGATTGTGACAGGTAGTTATTTAGGCAAGAAAAATGTACATAGCGATACATCCGGTAACCGCGTTAAAATCATTCGCGGTGGCGGGACGTTCGTCTTTCCGGTATTCCAACAAGCAGAACCCCTCAGCTTGCTCTCAAGCAAATTAGAGGTCACAACGCCTGAAGTGTATACAGAGCAGGGTGTCCCGGTCATGGCGGACGGAACAGCCATCATTAAAATTGGTGGATCAATCAGTGAAATCGCGACAGCGGCTGAGCAGTTCCTCGGAAAACCGAAGATTGAACGAGAAAACGAAGCGAAAGAAGTGTTAGAAGGTCATTTACGCTCGATCTTAGGTTCCATGACCGTTGAAGAGATTTATAAGAACCGTGACAAGTTCTCGCAAGAAGTTCAACGAGTCGCATCACAAGACTTGGCGAAGATGGGATTAGTCATCGTGTCATTCACCATCAAAGACGTTCGAGATAAGAATGGATACTTAGAATCGTTAGGGAAGCCGCGTATCGCCCAAGTGAAGCGTGATGCTGATATCGCGACTGCGGAAGCGGATAAAGAGACGCGCATCAAACAGGCGGAAGCGATGAAAGATGCGAAGAAGGCCGAACTTGAGCGTGCCTCTGAAATCGCGGAAGCTGAGAAAGAGAACCAACTCCGAATCGCGGCATATCGCCGTGAGCAAGATGTTGCCAAAGCCCGGGCCGACCAAGCGTATGAGCTTGAGGAAGCGCGTGCGAAACAAGAAGTCACCGAACAACAGATGCAAGTTCAAATCATCGAGCGTCAAAAGCAAATCGAGCTCGAAGAGAAAGAAATTATGCGTCGTGAGAAACAATATGATTCAGAAGTGAAGAAAAAAGCCGATGCGGATCGATACTCGATTGAACAGTCTGCCGCTGCGGATAAAGCACGTCAAATCGCAATCGCGGATGCAGAGAAGTATCGTATTGAAGCACAGGCGAAAGCCGATGCGGAACGCGTACGTTTGGCAGGTCTTGCAGAAGCGGATTCTGAACGTGCGAAAGGTGAGGCGGAAGCGGAAATTATCCGTTTGACCGGTCTTGCAGAAGCCGAAGCGAAAGAGAAGATTGCCGAAGCCTTCGCGCAATACGGACAAGCGGCGATTCTCGATATGGTCGTCAAAATGCTTCCTGATTATGCGAAAGAAATTGCATCGCCACTCGGTAACATCGATCAGATTACGGTCGTCGACACGGGGAGCGGACAAAACGGTGGCGCTGGTAAAGTGACAGGTTACGCAACCGACCTCATGGCATCGCTTCAACAAACATTAAAAGCTTCTTCGGGCATCGATATGAAAGACTTGCTCGAGAACTTTGCGGGAAAAGGGAACGTTGCAACAGCCCCAACACCGGAGCGTGAATTAGCTGATACAACGGTTGCTGCTTCAAAAGAATGAGTGTACGAAGCCATGGACGATGTCTATGGCTTTTTTTATTACCACAACTTTTAAAAAAAATCATGGAGAACAATGCCTTCTCAGTCGATATAAGGGTTGTCAGACCATTAGAGAGAGGGAGTATTGAATACATGAAGAAAAGCATAATGCTCAGTACAATCACAGCTTGTACCCTTTGGTTGTCCGGTTGTCAGTCGGTTATCGACGATCCGAATACCACTGTAGAAGAACGACAGACGATGGGGGTCGTCCTATCTGACGTTGGTCTCGGGGACCAATCGTTCAGTGACGCAGCCATGCGCGGGATGGGTGAGCTACGTGAGACGGGTGATTGGTTCGTTGATTATCGTGAACTATCCGAAACGGAGACGTACAAAGTTGGCTTTGAAGAATTGGTAGAAGAGGGACATGATGTGATCGTCGGTCTCGGTTTTGCGTGTCAAGAAGACTTAGAGGCCGTTGCGGCTGAACATCCGGAACAGCAATTCGCTTTGATCGATGGCGTGTCTGAACTTCCGAACGTCTTGAATATTACGTTTGAAGAAGGAGAGGGCAGTACGCTTGCTGGCGCGGTGGCTGGTCTTGAGACAGAGTCCGATACGATTGGATTTATCGGTGGGATGGATATGGAACTCATTCAAAAATTTGAAGCAGGATTTGAACGTGGCGCTAAAGCGGTGAACGAAGATGTCGAGATGCTCGTTGATTTCTCGAATGATTTTGCTTCACCAGAGCTCGGTCGCGAACTCGCTGAGAAACAAATTAAAGCGGGAGCAGATGTTCTGTATGCTGCAGCAGGACTGACAGGGGTCGGTGTACTCGAGACGGCTGAAAAATACGGCGTCAAGGCAATCGGTGTCGATAGTGATCAATCGATGATTGCACCAGATGCGGTTGTGACGTCGATGTTGAAACAAGTTGATTTGGCGATTGTAGAAATTGCGGGTCGTGTGACTGAAAAACCATTTAATGAACACGTCATCCTTGGAATTGAAGAGGGTGGCGTCGGCTTGGCTCCGCTTCGTCGCATTCAATGGGATGAGAAAGAAACATCAGAGTATGAATCGGTAGAACGTCAGTTGAAGGAGGGGACACTTAAATGAGTTTACGTAAACGTTTTATCTTCTCAACCGTCTTCACCGTCGTCTTGATCGTACTGATGATGAGTTACGTCTTGTCGACGTTGAATCGCTTGCAAACATATAACGAACAGTATGGAAGTCAAATGATTGAATTGTCTCAACTTGAAACGTCACTCCTACAAGAACAATCCCTCTGGACGTCACTTGGTGAACAGTCGAACCAATCTACATTGACTCAATTAGAGCGCATCCGTGTGACAAACGCGGAAACATTCGATGATTTAAAACAGTCTTATTTGATTCCGGCATTTTCAAATCATTTAGACCGTGCCACGATGAAGTACGAACAGGTGAACGAAGATGTCGAATCGGCACTTGAAGGTGGTATCGGAGCTCGGATTCAGGCAGCGAAACTGGAAGGTTTGTTAAATGATATCAATACGTTGATTGCAAAGAACGGTTCATTCTATGAAGCGCTTCAAGTAGAGGCGGCAAATGAGACGGAACGTCTCTTGTTGATCTCAGTCCTCTTGACGATTCTCGTCATCCTAGCGCTCGGAATCTACAACTTCTTCTTTGCCCGTTCGATCACTCGACCACTCGAAAAAAATGTCAAGGTGGCAGAAGCGATTGCAGCCGGACGTCTCGTCACGTTGCCTGAGTCGACGCGCAATGATGAAATCGGACGTCTTGAACGTGCCATGCGTGACATGACGGCATCTCTTCAGACGGTGATCGGGTCAATCCGAGTCACATCAATGAAAGTGAACGGAATGACCGAAACGGCCGCGGCCGAAAATGAAGCAGTCGTGAGTACGACGTCTAACATCACGAACGCGGTTGATGAGATGGCACACGGAGCACAGTCGATTGCAAATGAGTTGCAAGAAACACTCAGCTCAGTGCATACGATGGCGACTTCATTTGAGACGAGTTTGAACCAGACGAAACAAACGACGGAAGAAACGTCAGAAATGACACGTGAAGTAGCGGCTGGGATTGAAACATTAACGGACCAGGAGCACATTTTAGATCGTTCAAGCGAACGGAATGAAGTGCTTGTCACGCGAATGGACCACTTTGCACGACAAACGGCTGAGATTGAGGCGATGGCGAAGCTTGTCGAAGACGTCGCGGCTCAGACGAATTTACTTGCCCTCAATGCGGCAATCGAGGCAGCCCGTGCGGGAGAAGCAGGACGAGGATTTGCTGTCGTAGCAAGTGAAGTGAAGAAGTTGGCGGAAGAGAGCAACAAAGCGACTCGCTCTATTTTCCACGTCGTCGAGACGATCCAGCAAGAAGTCGTCCGTTTGACGGAAACGGTGAATGAGTCAAAACGCGAGCAAGAGGCGCAATTAGAAGCGTTCGGATTGACGAAAGAAGCATTCAACCGAATCCATGAACGGACAGACCACGTCGCTTCGTTCGTGCGCACAATCGAACAAGAGATGCGCACATCGAGTAACGAGGTAAACAACGTCTTGCGCCGCGTTGAAGAAGTATCTGGGGTGACGGAAGAGTTGGCCGCAGGAAACGAAGAAGTGGCAGCCTCGATGAAAGAACAGCAGGCAAGCTTCGATCAAATCTTTACATTGATGCAAGAGTTAGAAGGACAGGCAGCGGCACTCGCTGACCAGGTTCAGCATTTCGAAGAAGAATAATCGAACAGTGAACAGTAGGAACGGAGGCCACGTGATGGTCTCCGTTTTTTTCGTCATTCTATAACCTGTTCATAGAAATTATGTCGATAAATATCGTTACACGTACGAGTGCGATATGGAACATGCAAACAAATCATTTCCTAAAGTTAAGATTGTGGGGAAGAACGAGACGTGTTTAGAAACACATGATTCGCCATACTGAACGTAACAGAACAGGGTGGTGATCCGCTTGGAAAGATGGAAACAACTCGTCATCGGTCTCCTAGTCGTTCTTTTTTTAGGAGTGGGCTATTTGTTTTATCAAAAGGAACCGGAGCAACGAATGGTGGACGAATTCGTCATGGAACCTGAGGAGGTCACGCCGACCACGACCCCAGAGCGTATGGAGCTCGTTGTGTATGTGACAGGTGCGGTTGAATCTCCGAACGTATATACCGTACCAGAAGGGGCGAGAGTGGGCGATGTGCTCTCTTTGGCAGTCCTGACAGATGAAGCTGACCCAGAGCAGTTGAATTTAGCACAGTTGTTAGTTGATGGAGTCAAAATCATCGTGCCGAAAAAAGGAGAAACACCGATTTCGCAAGACTCAGCGAGTCCTGAGGTCGAAACGAACGGTGTTCATGTCAACAGTGCGACGAAAGAGGAACTGATGACGGTTCCAGGAATTGGTCCAGCCAAAGCCGAGGCGATTTTAAATCATCTGAAAGCGAACGGTCCATTTAAAACATATGAAGCGCTAGGTGATGTGAAGGGGTTCGGCGAAAAGACATTAGAAAGTATGAAGCCATATTTATTGGTACCTTAAGATGCCGCTGTTTCCATTGTTTGCGGTACTCATTGTAACTGGTCTGACAGAAGGAGTCTATTTGGTCTCTGTGGTCGCTAGTGTCTTTTATCTGGTCACACGACGTGGGCAAGGCCTGTATGCGAAAGCCGGAGTGATTGGACTCATCTGTATCGCATCGTTCCATACGACCCCTACAGAATCGTTACCGTCAGACACGATTGCCTTCTCAATCGAAAGTCGAAAAGAGAATGGGAAATCGGTAAGACTATACGGGAACGTAGACGATCTTCAGGGCGTCTTACGAGGACGCGAACTAAATCGCGGACGACCAGGAGAGACGTGCCTCGTGCAAATCGAAGTAGAGGCTTTTCAACCGTTACGAAACACCGGGGGATTTGATGAACGGGCTTGGGCACGGAGTTCAAACGTATCCTTTAAAGGGAAGGTGAAGCGAATCGACACGTGTCGTCCGACGGCAGGGTGGGACGGTCGGATGCTACGTTGGAAAGAGCGAAAACTTCAGCAAATTGAGCAGCGTCATCGTGCGGATGTCGCATTATATATGGAGGCATTATTGTTCGGAGAGAGTCGAATGCTAGATGAACAGACCTCATTTTCTTATCGTGTTACGGGCCTTCTTCATCTTCTTGTGATTTCCGGTTCACATATTGCTATGTTGATCGTGGCCATGCGCATATTGATGCAGCCGATCCCTATTCGACGTGAAACGAAGACGGTACTGATGATCTTTAGTATTACGATGTTCGGATGGATGACTGGTTTTTCCCCACCTGTCGCAAGAGCTGTCATCGTCGCAGATACGATCCTCTTTCTCTCTCTTTTCGGTGTGACGATTCGAGACCCGATTCGGCTCTTGAGTTGGTGTGCGGCGGGCATGTTGGCCGTTCAACCGTTCCTTGTCACAAATCTGGGTTTCCAATTGACGGTCGGGATGACCTTCTTTTTGTTAGTCACGAGACAAATCTGGACAGGACTAATCGAGTTGTCCGTTTTCGCACAGCTGTTTGGGCTGATTGTACTATGGCAAGTACAACCGGTTCTATCCGTCGCGGCACCGATATGGAATCTCGTGATGGCCATCTGTATCTCGTGGATCATCATGCCACTCGCATTTGTCACATGGATGTTTCCTTCAATTGCCCCGTTGTTCATGGTTGTCTTGGACGCGATTCATGGAATGTTCACTCTCCATGATGATTTACGACCTTGGCTTCCGTTGCACGATCTGGCGTTGCCGTCGCAAATCGCATTGTGTCTAGGGTTATGGGGAAGCTTGACGCTGATAAATCGGAATCGATGGATTGGATGGGGGGCGGCCATCATGACATGTGGGTTGATTGCGGGATGGTCAGAATGGTCGGAATCCTCACGGGTGACCTTTTTGGATGTCGGGCAAGGTGATGCAATCGTCGTAGAATCGGGAAGAACGATTGGTGTCATTGATGTAGGAGGCGTATTTCAAGATCCAAACGAGCAAAAGCGAAGCACATTTGACCCGGGGGAAGATGTATTGGCCCCTTATTTATGGAAACGTGGGGAGCGTTCGCTTGATTTTGTCCTGTTGACCCATGCGGATCATGACCACATCGGGGGATTAGAGGGATTATTGAAGGTAGTGACGGTGGAAGAGCTTTGGATATCAAAAGAAGTGGCGAATGCTGAAAAACGAGAAGAACTGCTACACTTAGCAGCGGCCTATGATGTATCGGTCCATTATCTCGAGGCAGACGATCGGCCGACACCATGGATGTGGATTGTGGCACCGAATCGCCCACACGAAGATGAAAATGGTCATTCGATCAGCCTGTACATGAACGTAGGTGGCATGCGGTATCTATTGACAGGAGATTTGCCGATAGAAGGAGAAGCCGAGTTACCGACGCTTGACGTCGACGTATTTAAACTAGGACATCACGGATCCAATACGTCGTCGGGGGAAGAACTGCTTGAGCGAATCGATCCAGAATGGGTCATTGCGAGTGTCGGTTCGAACAATCGGTATGGACATCCGCACGAGGAGACGTTACGACGGGTTGTGGGGAAACGTCTATTACGAACCGATTTGAACGGGATGATTGTCTGTGAAGAGAACATGTGTCGGGGGATCATCGAGTAGCACGGCATAAAATGTGATACACTAAAAAACGATTGCTCCCCCGGGGCAATCGTTTGAACACTTATAGACTTAAGAACTTGATGATGACACCGATGAAGAAAATCGTGAAGAAAAAGCCAAATGGGACGATGAAGCCGATCGCAGAGTCGATGGCGTCATTACGTTTGCATTGAACGTCATTTTCAAACGGGTTTTCACTCGGTGGGCGTACTGAGTTGATTTGCATATTAGGTCCCTCCTTATCATACTTCCTTTATAAGTATAGCGAATCATGGGAAGATAATCTATGTTTAGATGAGAATAAATTGTGAAAGTGGTGTGTGTTTTGAATGAACCGTGGTTACATAATGGAAAACTGGCGAGCGTCTATGTTCTCCATGGCACCGAAAAATGTTTGTTAGAGACGTGGGAACGTGAAATCGTGAAAGCGGCCAATCCATCCGGTGATCAATTTGATGTCATGCAATTAGATCTTCAAGAGACGTCACTCGATACGGCGCTTGATGAAGCAGAGACGGTCCCTTTCTTTAGTGAATATCGCACGGTTATCGTGAAAAATGCCCAGTTCTTAACGGGTGCGAAAGAGAAGCAAAAGCACAATGTTGACCGTCTGGCGGAATATGTCGTGCAACCGGCGACCTACTCGGTTCTTGTCTTGATTGTCGAGTCAGAAAAACTCGATGAGCGGAAGAAAATCGTGAAGCGTCTGAAAGAGCGTGCCATCGTCCTCGAAGCGAAAAAGCCGAGCCAAAACGAACTGATGCGATACGTGAACGATGCATTGAGTCGTGAACAACAAAAGATGGAGCGCTCTACGATGGAGCGTCTTTTATTCCTATGTCAGGATGATTGGGGAAAGTTGGTTCGCGAACTAGAGAAGCTACAGTTGTACGCGGGAACGGGTGCGACGATTCCGATTGAGATTGTGAATGATTTAGTTCCACGTACATTAGAAGATAACGTCTTTCAGCTCTCGGAGCTTCTCGTCAAGCGACAAGCTGATGCAGCGCTTCGATTGGTTCGGGATTTAGAAAAACAAGGGCAAGAACTGATTGGGCTACTCGGGTTGCTTGCTCGGCAATATCGGAACATGTACCTGTCGAAACAGTTGACAGAGGCAGGCTATGGAGAGAAGCAAATCGCATCGAAAATCGGGGCCCACCCGTATACAATCAAATTGGCGACACAAGCGAGTCGCGGCTTTTCAGAGGCTCAGCTCGCACGTGCGTTGACATTGATTGCAGACGCGGACGAGGCCATGAAAACAGGACGAGGTGACAAACAAATCGTTTTCGATACGCTCGTTTGTCAACTGGCCTTATTGTGAGGTGAGGGAATGGGATTCAAACAAGTGACGCTTCAAGACGTGATCCCACTCCGTCATGTTGTGCTCAGACCAGGAAAAGACGTTGAGACATGCTATTTTGAAGGGGATGAGGTGCCGACGACGCGACACTTCGCTTGGGTTGAAGGCGATCGAGTGCTATCGGTCGCTACAGTCATGCTGTCCCCGAAACAAATCGAGGGTGTGAAGATTCCGCTCCAACTCCGTGGCATGGCGACGGATCCTCATGTTTCGGGACAAGGAATCGGCTCTCGATTTTTACAGGCACTCCATGATGAACTGAGGAGTTCATGGTGGTGTAATGCGAGAGAAGTGGCTGTCCGTTTCTATGAACGAAATGGACTTACACGAATCGGGGAGCCGTTCGACATCCCTGGGATTGGCCCACACTACGTCATGGTATACAAAAAAACAGCCGGCTCCGAATAGGAGGCGGCTGTTTCGTGTGATCTCTAATTAGAGAGCAGCGATACGAGCTGCGAGGCGTGATTTATCACGACCTGCTTTGTTTTTGTGGATAAGACCTTTTGATGCAGCCTTGTCGAGCTTCTTCGTAGCGAGAACGAAAGCTTCTTGAGCAGCTTCTTTGTTTCCTTCGAGTACGAGAGCATCAACACGTTTTACTGCTGTACGCATTGCCGCTTTCTCTTGTGAGTTCGCAACACGACGTTTTTCAGAAGTTTTTGCACGTTTGATTGCTGATTTGATGTTTGCCATTGTTTGTCACCTCCTGAAACAAGAAAGTGTATGTTCTTATTACTTCAAGTAATCATTCAACAGAACAAGCACAATTGTAGCAAACGGTTATATGAAAAGCAACCACTTGATGATTATTCTGAAAACTATCTGTGGTATTGTTGTAGTAGGTCGTACACATTACTTTAGGATTTTGATATAATGACACGGTATGCATGAGAAGGATAGGTGAACCCATATATGAACAAACAAGAATTAGAGAATCGTCAGAAGAAGATTCGTAACTTTTCCATCATCGCGCACATCGATCATGGAAAGTCGACGCTCGCTGACCGGATTCTTGAGAAGACTGGTGCACTCACGGCTCGTGAGATGAAAGAGCAGACGCTTGACGCGATGGACTTGGAGCGTGAGCGTGGAATTACAATCAAATTGAACGCCGTCAAATTGAACTATACGGCGAAAGACGGAGAAGAGTATATTCTTCACTTGATCGACACGCCAGGACACGTCGACTTCACATATGAAGTGTCACGTTCGCTTGCGGCATGTGAAGGTGCGATTCTCGTCGTCGACGCAGCGCAAGGAATTGAAGCTCAAACCCTTGCGAACGTTTATTTAGCACTCGATAACGATCTTGAAATCATCCCGGTTATCAATAAAATCGACTTGCCGTCAGCGGATGTCGAGCGGGTCCGTCAAGAGATTGAAGACGTCATCGGACTCGATGCGAGTGACGCGGTCCCGACTTCTGCAAAAGCGGGAATCGGAATCGAAGAGATTCTCGAACAAATCGTGGAACTTGTCCCTCCGCCGACAGGGGACCCGTCTGAACCATTGCAAGCTTTGATTTTTGACTCGTACTATGATGCCTACCGCGGTGTCGTCGCATCGATTCGTATCGTGAACGGTTCAGTCAAAGTAGGAGACAAGGTTCAAATGATGGCGACCGGCAAGACGTTCGAAGTGACGGACCTCGGTGTCTCGACGCCAAAACCGATCTCTGTTAAAGAATTGAACGTCGGAGACGTTGGTACGCTTTCTGCATCCATTAAAACAGTCGGAGATGTTCGCGTCGGGGATACGATCACACTTGCTAAAAACCCGGCAACGAGTCAGCTACCTGGTTATCGCAAGATGAACCCGATGGTGTACTGTGGTTTGTATCCGATTGATGCGGCTAAGTACAACGATCTTCGCGAGGCACTTGAGAAGCTTCAGCTCTCGGATGCCGCGCTCGAGTTTGAACCAGAGACATCGCAAGCGCTTGGTTTTGGTTTCCGTTGTGGATTCCTCGGCATGCTTCATATGGAAATCATTCAAGAGCGGATTGAACGTGAGTTTAACATCGACTTGATTACGACGGCACCATCGGTAATTTATCACGTGACGACGACTTCAGGCGAAGTGATTCACGTCGATAACCCATCGAAAATGCCAGAGCAACAAAAGGTCGATTCGATTGAAGAGCCATACGTCAAGGCGGCTGTCATGACACCAAACGACTACGTGGGTGCCATCATGGAACTTTGCCAGAAGAAACGCGGAACGTTCATCGATATGCAATATATCGATACGACTCGCGTCAAAATCACGTATGAGATTCCGCTCAGTGAAATCGTCTATGATTTCTTCGATCAGTTGAAATCGAGCACGAAAGGCTATGCGTCTCTCGACTATGAATTGATCGGCTACCGTCAATCACGCCTCGTGAAGATGGATATCTTGCTCAATAACGAAGTCGTCGATGCACTCAGCTTCATCGTTCACCGTGACTTCGCGTACGAGCGTGGGAAGGTTATTGTTGAGAAGCTTAAGGCACTCATTCCACGTATGCAGTTCGAAGTTCCAGTCCAAGCGGCTGTCGGAACCAAAATCGTCGCACGTTCTACGATTAAAGCACTTCGTAAAAACGTTTTGGCAAAATGTTACGGAGGAGATATCTCCCGTAAACGGAAACTCCTCGAGAAACAAAAAGAAGGTAAGAAGCGCATGAAGATGGTCGGGTCCGTCGAAGTCCCGCAAGAAGCGTTTATGTCTGTTCTCTCAATGGACGAAGAATAATGAGATTGAATCGCCCTGATTTTCGAATCAGGGCGATTTTGTATTTTAGGCAGGAAATGCCACTTCCTATAAGGAAGAGTACACCCTTAGACAGACTATAGAGGAGGAAACATCGTGTCGACGTATACATACTCTGCGGGTCCCGGCATGCTACCGACGGAAGTGATGCAAGAGATTCAACAACATCTTCTGACGTTTGAATATGAAGGCGTTTCGATTATCGAAACGAGTCATCGCTCCGCGTCTTTCCAACGTGTGGTCGACTCTCTTGAATGGAGACTGAGAAGACTCATGCATATCCCTGAGAATTATGCCGTACTTTGGCTACAGGGCGGGGCGACGTTACAATTTTCCATGATTCCGATGAATTTACGGAAACAGAATCGATTCGTTTATGTGGATACAGGCATCTGGTCTAAAAAAGCGATGGAAGATGCGAAACACTTTGGAGAGGTCGATGTCATTCATCCGTTGGTAGATGCGACGGGAGGGATGTCTTTTGAATCGAGCCTTGTCCAAGAGGTGGACTATCTCCATGTGACACTGAACAACACGATTGAAGGGACTCGATTTACACATATCCCTGAAGTCGATATTCCGTTGATTGCAGATGCTTCTTCGAATATTCTAGCCGAGCAGATCGATGTGGAGCGCTTCGGGGTGATTTATGCCGGAGCCCAGAAGAATATCGGACCTGCAGGACTGACGGTCGTCATCATCCGTCGAGATTTGATTCAGTCGCTTCAGTTGCCGAGTTATCTTCAATATGCATCACATGTCGATACGTTATTCAATACACCGTCGACGTTTAGTATGTATGTAGCCGAGCGTGTATTGAAGTGGGTAGAAGACTGCGGAGGCGTCGAAGCGATGGAACGATTGAATCGTCAAAAAAGTGACAGGATCTATTCCTATCTTGAAGAGTCGACCTGTTTTTCTCCAATTGTAACGGGGGAACGTCGTTCATTGACGAACATCCCATTTACAACGGGAAATCAAGAGCTGGATCTGCGCTTTGAGCGATACGCGTTAGAACGTGGCTTGCTCGAACTCGGTGGCCATCGTTCGGTAGGGGGCTTACGTGCAAGTCTATATAATGCGATGCCGCTAGAAGGGGCAGAACGCCTCGTCGACGTCATGAGAGCATTCGAGGAGGAGACCCATGTATCACATCAAAACATTTAATCAAATCGCTGCCGCTGGTCTTAAACGATTCGAGCCAAGCGAGTACGTCATCAATGCATCAGATCAAGCCGATGCTTGGGTACTGAGAAGTCATCAAGTCCATGAAGAGGACATCCCTCACTATCTTCTCGCCATCGCTAGAGCTGGGGCCGGTGTCAACAACCTTCCGCTCGATCAACTTGCGAAACGAGGAATCGTCGCGTTTCATACACCTGGCGCGAATGCGAATGCGGTGAAAGAGCTCGTCCTTGCAAGCATGATCCTCTCAGTACGACCTATTGTGAAAGGTTTCAATTGGGTGAATGAACAGACTACCGCATCGCAATCTCAATTAGAAGAAGCGATGGAATTGCAAAAACGACAGTTCCTCGGAGCGGAGTTGCGAGGTAAAAAAGTGGGGATTATCGGTCTGGGAGCCATCGGTGCGTCGCTAGCCAACGATCTTCTCCAACTCGGGGTCGATGTCATCGGATACGACCCTCATCTCTCGGTTGATGCCGCTTGGAATATTTCGAAACATGTCACGCGTGCCAAACACTTAAGTGAAGTACTGGGCAACGTTGATTTACTGTCGATCCATATGCCTTTGACTGAGGAGACTCGATTCAGCATCGACCGGAGTTGGTTTGAGCGAATGAAACCGGGGATGACTGTTTTGAACTTTGCGCGAGGAGAACTCGTGAAAGATGATGACTTACTGAAGGCATTCCATCATCATGTGGGACTGTATGTGACCGACTTCCCCCGTCACACGCTGATCGGTCATCCGCAAGTCATGGCATTGCCTCACCTCGGTGCATCGACTAAAGAGTCGGAAGTCAACTGTGCCATTCAAGCCGTGGAGACGCTGAAATTGTATCTCGAGACAGGGAATATTCGTTCGTCCGCTAATTTTCCGAACGTCGAGCTTCCATACACGGGTAAACGCCGTCTTGGGATTTTGCATCGAAACGTCCCGAACATGGTCGGTCAAATCACGGGAGAACTTGCCTCACATGGATTGAATATCGATAACATGGTTAATCGTAGCCGCGGGGAGATGGCGTATACGTTGATTGATTTAGACAACAGCGAGCATGAACCGTTATCGATTCATGCGCTGTATGAAATACAGGGCGTCATTCGCGTCCGGGAATTTTAAGGAGGATCCTTATGGTAGTATTTAAACCGTTCAGCCCTTATATGCCAACGCATCCGGAACGTGTCGCCGCTGACCCGTATGATGTCGTATCGATTGAAGAAGCGCAAGCCGTCATTTCAGAAAATCCCGATTCCTTTTTAGCAGTGGATAAGCCAGAAGCGCTTCAATCTGACCTTTCCCTTGAGAAGTGGGGGGAGCTGGCGCGTCATGAGCTAGAACGTCTCTATGAAAAGGAATTGACGGAACGTCCGAACGGATTTTACGTCTATCGATTGACATCGGGACAACGTCAGCAAACGGGTCTAGTCGCCACCTTTTCAGTCGCGGATTATGAAGTCGGTCGCATCAAGATTCACGAACATACACGGGAAACGAAGGAGCGGGAACGTGTCGAGCATGTCCGGGCGACGCGAGCGCACACCGGTCCGATTCTACTCAGTCATCCTCCACATGCAAACTTGAAACAAATCTTACATAAAGCGACTGACGGAGACCCGTTATTCTCGTTCACGGATGAACGAGGCGTCATGCATGAAGGATTCATGATTCCAAACCGTGAACTCGCTCGTGTCATGATGATTGGCGCGACCATCCCGTCGATCTACATTGCAGATGGACATCATCGTGCGAAAGCGGCAGCGGTCGTTTCCGGGATGAGTGGGGATCGTTCTCAAAAGAATGGACGTTCACACTTCTTAGGTGTCCTCTTCCCGAGTGACGAGTTGACAATCTTGCCGTATCATCGCGTGCTGACAGCGATAAGTCCTGAAGAGGTAGAGAATATGTTAGACGGACTCTCGTTTTCATACATAATCAAGGAGGAGGATCGTCTTGTCCTGCCGAATGAACATGGCGTCTTCGGAGTCGCCTATCGAGGGAAGTATTATAAGTTGACGAAACGGCAAGAAGACCCGGCGCTCGACGTTGCCATCTTACAGCGAGATATTCTGACGCCATACTTCAACGTTGAAGATATCCGTACGGATGCGAGAGTCGATTTTGTCGGTGGAAACAAGACGGTCGTTGAATTAGAAAAGCTGATTCAAGTGCCGGACCGATTGCTTTTCACGTGCCATGAGACAACGATGTCACAACTGATGCGCGTGGCGGATGATGGTGGCCAGATGCCTCCAAAATCAACCTGGTTCGAGCCGAAATTGAAGAGTGGTTTATTCATTCATCGATTCGATTGATGGCGCAGGCTGGAAAGAACAGACGAAAAGCGTTATAAATGGAATGAGAAGAAAGGGGTGGCCGAAATTGGCTAAAGCCGTATATCTTCACATTCCATTTTGTGAACATATTTGTTATTACTGTGATTTCAACAAGGTGTTTTTAAAAAATCAGCCTGTTGATGATTATTTAGATGCATTAGAACGAGAGATGGTATTGACGCTCGAGGCGTTTCCGACAGAGCGGATTGATACCATCTTTATCGGAGGCGGGACACCGACCGCGCTCAATGAGGAGCAGATGGCGCGCCTGATGGACATGGTCCGCCAACACATTCTGCCACTCGCGTCAGACGACTTAGAGTATTCTGTCGAAGCGAACCCGAACTTTGTGAGTGCGGAAAAACTCGACACGATGAAAGCAGGTGGCGTCAACCGACTCAGTTTCGGTGTCCAGACGTTTGATGATGGTGGACTCGAGCGCATCGGGCGGACACATCGGGCGGATGATGTGTTCGAGACGGTAAGCGAAGCGGCAAAGCGCTTTGACAATATCTCGATTGACCTGATGTTCGGTCTTCCGGAACAAACCGTTGAACAAATTGACCGTGATTTAGCGCTAGCGCTCCAATTACCGATTCAACATGTATCCTCTTATTCGTTGATCCTCGAGCCGCATACCGTCTTTGCGATTCAAGATCGAAAAGGGAAGCTCCGTTTACCGGGGGAAGATGTCGAAGTCGAAATGTACTTGAAAGTGATGGAGACGCTTGAACGCCATGGTCTCAAACAATATGAAATCTCCAACTATGGCTTGCCTGGTCGAGAGAGTCGTCACAATCAAGTGTACTGGCGCAATGAAGAGTATTATGGATTCGGAGCCGGAGCGCATAGTTATTTGAATGGGACACGTCGCGCCAATATCGCTCCAATTCCTCACTATATTAAAGCAGAAGGCATCCCTGTGAAACGGGTGACCGAACTAGAAGAAGTGGAAAAGATGGAAGAAGAGTTATTCCTCGGCCTGCGTATGCGTTCCGGGGTCTCGCTTCAGACGTTTGAACAAAAGTACGGAGTGTCGCTCGATGATGTGTTCGGTCACGTCATCGAAGAGTTGGTGAAGAAGTCACTGATTGAACGGACGAACACACATATCCGTCTAACGGCATCCGGTTTGCCACTCGCCAATGAAGCCTTTGCAGCCTTTATTGGAGAAGCAAAACTTGAACATGCTGATTCATAAAAAAATGGACAAGTCCCTCGTGAGGATTTGTCCATTTTCTTATATTACAAGACGAGATCACGATAGAGCGGTGTAAGCCGACCGAACGTGTCTTCGACCAACGCGAGAAATGCGTCTTCATTTTGAAGAATCGACGCATCGGCAGGAAGTTGACGGCCGATCAAGAAATCAGCCTTTTTCACAGTGCCGAATCGCTCAAGTAGCGATTGAATGTCTTCAGTTGACGTATCTTCAACAAGTAACGCTTCTTTTTTCATATGGTCGCCCGCGATATGGAAATCAGGGAATGTTGATTTCAAATCGATTTGTTGCAGGTGTTTCGCGATGGCGTCCTTGTTCGGCATCTCATAGATGAACGCTAGCCAGATGAAGACACGATCGTCGAAAAGCCCAACTTGTAAGTGCGGATGTTTTTTGTACCCACGTTTGTCGTGACAAATCGCCATCCACGTATCTTTCGGTGGGTTCACCGTCCGACGAGCGTGCTTCGCCACATGCAAATAAAGAGGAATACCGACATCAGCTTCAAGCTCTGGCCCGACCTCGTCATAAATCCGATGGAAGAGCGGTTGAATATCCGAACGGATGCCAGACATTCGTTCGTCGAGTCCATCCTGTTTAAATACATTAAATTGTTTTGTTGTAAACATTTAATCACCTCATCATCTATTCTACCGAAATGGGCTTTTATTTTCATTTCGTAGGTTTGCTATCGTGAAAAAAGGTGAAAAAATCCGAGTGTATGAATTGACAAATAGTGAGAACATGATAATATTTGAAGTGTGATTAGCACTCGTTAAATATGAGTGCTAATAAAGCGGGGTAACCTTTTCAGAGAGGAGTGATGTTGTGCTGACAGATCGACAATTGCTCATTCTTCGAGCCATCATTGATGATTACATTCAGACGGCTCAGCCGGTCGGTTCTCGGACATTGTCGAAACGAGACGATTTGACGTTTAGTTCAGCAACGATTCGGAATGATATGGCCGATTTGGAAGACATGGGGCTGATTGAAAAACCACATACTTCTGCAGGTCGCATCCCGTCAGAGGTCGGCTATCGATATTACGTGGACCACCTCGTCGAGAAGCAGATCATCGACGAACGGGAGACAGGTCGACTAGAAGAACGTTTGAAACAATCTTCAAAAGAGTCTGAGATCCTGATTCGACAAGCTGCAGATCTCCTTTCTGATTTGACCAATTATACGACGGTCGCCCTCGGTCCAAACAGCCAAATGGAAACGTTGGCCCGTGTGGACTTTATGCCATTAGACGAGCGGCGTGGTGTCGTTCTCATCGTCACGGATCAAGGTCACGTCGAGCATCGTACCGTCATGTTTGAATCGCGTGTCGCTCCTGACGTCATCGAGGAAACGATTCGACTGTTGAACGACCGCCTTGTCGGAACGCCAATCGGACAATTGAAAATCCGGATTGGGGAGGAAGTTGCCAAATTGCAACTCGCTCAGCGACAGCAGTACGAGAACATGATGCAACTGATTCAATCGACGCTCGGAATCCAAACGCCGTCTTCGCTTTATCTCGGGGGCAAGAAGAAGATCTTCAATCAACCCGAGTTTCAGACGCTCGACACGTTACGCCCATTCCTAGAATGGATTGATGAGCAAGAACGATTGACGCACTGGCTCGAATCGTTGCCAAATCGTGAAATTTATGTGAGCATTGGGAGCGAGAACGGAATTGTCGCCCTTCAAAATTGTAGTGTCATCACCTCGGATTATACACTAGACGGAAAAACATTCGGTACAATCGCTATGATTGGTCCAACGCGTATGAATTACCGTCATGGTGTCCAAATGATGGGACAAATTATCGAAGCGTTGCGACGAACGAAACTAGATGAGTGACGGAAAGGAGTTTTATTATGACAGCAGATCACCAAAACGGGCACGAGCAAGATGACGTGCTTGAAGAAAAATCTGTAGACTCGGCACAAACAGAAGAGAATGAGTCAACTGAATCAAATGAAGATGAGGTTTTAAATGCTGAGATTGTGGAAGAAAGTTCTGAGGGGACGGACTTACAAAAAGAAATCGAAGCGTTGAAAGCGAGCGAGCTCCGCATTCGTGCCGACTTTGACAACTTCCGTCGTCGGACGAACGAAGAGAATGCCAAACGCGTCAAGTTTGCTTCACAGTCTGTCATTGAAAAATTGATTCCGCTCATTGACAACTTTGAGCGTGCACTTCAAGTAAACGCAACTTCAGAAGATGCGAAGCAGATTCAATCTGGAGTAGACATGATTCATCGTCAATTACTTGACGTATTAAATGCTGAGCAAGTCGAAGTGATTGAAGCAGTCGGACAGCCGTTCGACCCAAATTTCCATCAAGCAGTCATGCAAGAACCGAGCGATGAGTTCGAGTCAGGTATCGTGACGATGGAGCTTCAAAAAGGATATACGATGCATGGTCGAGTCATTCGCCCGAGCATGGTAAAAGTCGCAGAATAACACTACTTAACGAGACGGAGGAATAAACGATGGGTAAAATTATCGGTATTGACTTAGGGACTACAAACTCATGTGTGGCAGTAATGGAAGGTGGCGAAGCCGTCGTCATCTCAAACGCAGAAGGTAACCGTACGACTCCTTCGGTTGTCGCATTCAAAGGAGAAGAGCGTCAAGTCGGTGAGGTCGCAAAACGTCAGGCTATCACGAACCCGAATACGATCCAATCAATCAAACGTCACATGGGAACATCACATACAGTTGACGTAGACGGTAAGAAATTCACACCACAAGAAATCTCGGCAATCATTTTGCAGAAGTTGAAGAAAGATGCTGAAGACTACCTCGGTGAATCAGTCACGGAAGCCGTCATCACAGTTCCTGCATACTTCAACGACGCGGAGCGTCAAGCGACAAAAGATGCTGGTAAGATTGCTGGTCTTGATGTCAAACGGATCATCAACGAGCCAACAGCTGCGGCACTCGCTTACGGTTTAGATAAAGGTGAAGACCACACGATTTTGATCTATGACCTCGGTGGCGGTACGTTCGACGTTTCGATTCTTGAACTTGGTGACGGTGTATTCGAAGTTGTCGCTACAGCTGGTGACAACCGTCTCGGTGGAGATGACTTCGACCAAAAAGTCATCGACTACCTCGTTGCAGAATTCAAAAAAGAGAACGGCATCGACCTCGGCAAAGACAAGATGGCACTTCAACGTTTGAAAGATGCTGCCGAAAAAGCGAAGAAAGACCTTTCAGGTGTCACAAGCGCACATATCAGCCTTCCGTTCATCACAGCAGGTGAAGCAGGTCCGCTCCACTTGGAGATGACACTCACACGTGCGAAATTTGAAGAATTGACGGCTGACCTTGTCGAACGCACAATGGAACCGACGCGCCGTGCCTTGAAAGACGCAGGACTCACACCATCTGACCTCGACAAGATCATTCTCGTCGGTGGTTCGACACGTATCCCTGCTGTTCAAAAAGCAATCCACGACTTCACGAAGAAAGAGCCATTCAAAGGGGTTAACCCGGATGAAGTTGTTGCACTTGGTGCAGCAATTCAAGGTGGAGTTCTTGCCGGAGACGTGAAAGACGTCGTTCTTCTCGACGTGACTCCACTCTCACTCGGTATCGAGACAATGGGTGGCGTGATGACGAAACTCATCGATCGCAACACGACAATCCCAACATCGAAATCACAAGTGTTCTCGACTGCAGCCGATAACCAGCCTGCTGTTGACATCCACGTTCTTCAAGGGGAACGTCCGATGGCACCAGACAACAAGACACTTGGTCGCTTCCAATTGACGGATATTCCACCAGCACCACGTGGTGTACCACAAATCGAAGTTAAATTCGATATCGATGCAAACGGAATCGTTCACGTATCGGCAAAAGATCTCGGTACGAACAAAGAACAATCGATCACAATCCAATCTTCTTCAGGTATCGATGAGGCGGAAATCGAGCGTATGGTGAAAGAAGCCGAAGCGAACGCAGAAGCAGATAAAAAACGTAAAGAAGAAGCAGAACTTCGCAACGAAACAGACCAACTCGTCTTCGCGACAGACAAGGCGATCAAAGACCTTGGTGAGCAAGTAGAAGAGGCGGACAAAGAAAAAGCAGAAGCTGCGAAAGAAAAAGCGAAAACTGCTCTCGAAGGTTCAGACCTTGAGGCGATCCGTACAGCCAAAGACGAATTGTCAGCTGTCGTTCAAGAGTTGACGCAAAAAGTATATGCTAAAATGGCTGAACAGCAAGGTGCTGAAGGCGCAGAACCACAAGCGGAAGCGAAACAAGACGATAATGTCGTGGACGCAGAGTTTGAGGATCTCGACGACCGTAAATAAACAGCCGTTGTAAAGGAGAGCGCCAAAGCAGGTTTCTGCTTTGGCTCTTTCCATGTTAAGGTAGAATCGGTAAAATCGATACGTAGTTAGTGAGGATAGGAGCGAGAATAGTGGCGAAACGAGATTATTATGAAGTGCTCGGGCTCGACAAGTCGGCCTCGGCACAAGACATCAAGCGGGCATACCGAAAGTTAGCCCGTCAATATCACCCGGACATCAACCAAGAAGCAGATGCTGCTGACAAGTTCAAAGAGATTGGTGAAGCGTATGAAGTACTCTCAGACGAACAGAAACGGGCCCAGTATGACCGATTCGGTTTCGAAGGGGCCAATCAGTTTGGAGGAGGCGGTGACTTCCAAGGCGGCTTCGGAGATATCTTCGACATGTTCTTCGGAGGCGGTGGACGCCGTCAAGATCCGAACGCACCACGTCGCGGTGAAGATTACCAGTACGTCGTCGATCTTGACTTCATGGAAAGTGTCACAGGTAAAACGGAGACGATTGAACTCGAAATCGAAGTGGAATGTGACACGTGTATGGGAAGTGGCGCAAAACCGGGCACGAAACCGGAAACGTGTAATCGATGTGGCGGTAGCGGCGTCGAGACGGTCGAACAGAACACGATTCTCGGTCGTATGGTCAACCAACGTCCATGTAGCCAGTGTCACGGAAGTGGTAAGACGATTAAAGAAAAATGTCCGACGTGCCATGGCTCAGGTCATGTGAAGAAGAAACAAACCGTCGAGGTCAAAATCCCAGCCGGTATCGATAACGGTCAACAGATCCGTCTCTCAGGTAAAGGTGGTCCAGGCGTGAACGGTGGACCAGCAGGGGACTTGTACGTCGTCGTTCGTATCCGAGCACATGAGATCTTTGAACGTGTCGACCAACACATCGCAATGGATATGCCGATCACATTCGCTCAGGCTGCTCTCGGTGCGGAAATCGAAGTACCGACAGTTCACGGGAATGTGAGCTTGAAAGTGCCTGCAGGGACACAAACCGGTTCAAAATTCCGTTTACGCGGTAAAGGAATGCCGAGCGTTCGTGGTGGCGCAAATGGTGACCAGTATGTAAGTGTCATCGTGATGACGCCGAAGAACATGACAGACCGTCAAAAAGAGTTGCTTCGTGAATTTGAAGAAATTAGCGGAGAGTCCGGTGTCGAAGAGGAACATGGAATGTTCCAAAAAATGAAAAAGTTCTTTAGTCACTAAAAGGAGTGTGTACGAACGATGAAATGGTCTGAAATTTGTGTCCACACGACACAACTTGCGGTAGAAGCGGTATCCAATTTACTACACGAAGTAGGGGCACAAGGTGTCGTCATCGAGGACGTGGAAGATTTCGACAGAATGATGGCGGAGGACCATTTCGGGGAGATTTGGGACGTTTCGGATCGTGAGACGTATCCAACTTCTGGCGTACACGTCAAAGCGTATGTCCCGGCCTCGGGAGATTTTCAAGATTTACTTTCAAATCTGAAAAAAGAAATCGAACGACTACGCACGATGCTCGATATCGGGTCAGGAGACGTCACGGTCGCTGAAATTGATGAAGAGGACTGGGCACACTCTTGGAAGCAATATTATAAGCCGGTGAAAATTTCGCAACAGCTTACCATTGTTCCTTTATGGGAAGAGTACACACCGCAGCCGGAAGAGAATGTGATTTTGCTTGACCCGGGTATGGCGTTCGGCACAGGAACGCATCCGACGACAATGCTATGCATTCAAGCGATTGAGAACTACATTCGGGAAGGTGACCGTGTCATTGATGTCGGTACAGGATCGGGTGTATTGTCGATTGCAGCAGCAAAACTTGGTGCAACGAAGGTAAAGGCATTAGACTTAGACTCGGTCGCAGTCGAAGCTGCTCGTCAAAACGTTGAGACGAACGGAGTGGGCGAACGCGTTCAAGTGGACACAGGTGATCTTCTGAAAGGTGTGGAAGGTGAGTACGATTTAGTCGTAGCGAACATTCTTGCTGACGTCATTCTCCTGTTCATCGAAGACGCCTATGCACGCACGAAGTCAGGTGGACGCTTCATCACCTCTGGAATTATCGGAGAGAAGCGGGCTGAAGTGACGAATGCTTTGGTCGCTGCTGGATTTGAGATTGAAGAGACGCGCGTGATGGAAGATTGGGTCGCGATTATCGCCAAGAAGGGGTAAGTTATGCAACGTTATTTTTTGACAAAAGAAGCCTTTAAAAGCGAAACGGTGACCCTTCCTTCAGACGTGGTCCACCACATCGGTACAGTCTTACGACAAGGTCCTGGATATGAGATGGTCCTGTTGGATGGTACAGGTGTTGAGTATGCCTGCGTCGTGACATCGCTTGAGAAGAAGAGCGGGGAAGCGAAAGTCATGTCATCGCGACAGGCGACGACGGAGTTGCCAATCGAGGTAACTTTGGCGTATGCACTCCCGAAAGGGGACAAAGTCGAGCTCGTCGCCCAAAAAGCGACGGAGCTTGGCGTCCACCATCTGTTGCTGTTCGAATCGACGCGCTCTGTTGCCAAATGGGATGGAAAAAAAGCTCCGAAAAAAGTGGAGCGGATTCAAAAGATTATGCAAGAAGCGGCTGAACAATCCTATCGTGCCGTGGTACCGACTTGCTCATATATTTCTCCGAGAGAGCTCCAACAGAAAATAGATGGCTATGATGCCATCGTCATCGCATATGAAGAGTCGGCAAAAGAAGGGGAGCAGTCTGCTTTCGCGCAACTGTTGACTCAACTGAAACCGCAACAACGCGTTCTCGTCATCACAGGACCTGAAGGTGGATTCGATGTGAACGAAATCAATCAATGGATTCAGGCAGGAGCGACTGCATGTGCATTTGGACCACGCATTCTTCGGTCTGAGACAGCGCCGCTTTATGCATTATCTGCGATTTCTTTCGCGCTTGAACTGAACAGATAATATGAAAACGGATGACCCGAACGAGGTCATCCGTTTTCATTTTTATTTTTTGTTGATTGTAATCACTTTCTTCGTGACGTTTCCGCCAAGGTCGGTCACTTCGAATGTGAAGGTATTCTTCCCTTTCGCTGTCACTGGAAGTGTGATCGTCCCCGTGCGTGAGAAGGCACGCATCGCGTATGGTTCTTTCAACGTATTGCTCCATTTCAAGTCCCCGTTGACACGAAGCTTGATCTCATCAAAGTTATCCGTTACTTGAACTTTCACTTTTACAGACTTCTGTTTAGCTGATACGTTCTTCGGAACATTTGTCACCGACAATTTAGCTTTCGTCGAGTCGACAAAGATTGGGCGGACGAAGTTCGTCACGTTTCCGGCTGTGTCTTCTGCGACAAAGCGGACTTTGTGGAAACCATCCTTATATGTGCGTGTCGTATTGAACGTATATTGTTTCGCTGACGCGTCATATTTGAGTGGTACGTCGACCCCGTCTACCGTGAACGATGCGATTTCAGAGGCATCCTTGATTTGACCGATCAATGGAACGATGGATGTACCGTAAGGAGACAAGGCGAGTGGTGCATCGACAAAGATACCAGGTTTGGCCACATCATTTTCTGTTGAAACATTTCGAGTGATCACGTTCCCGGCATTGTCTGACACACGAACTGAAAGCTGATCTGTAGTCTCGAGCGGCTGTTCAAGTGTGAAGTTCGCTGAAGCTTTTGCTTCTTTTGCCACGACTTTCCCGTTGATGAGGAATTCGATACCGTTGATTCCAGCAAAGTCATCCGACGCCTTGACGCTCGCCACGTTATCGTTCCAACGAAGCGTGAAGCGTGGGTCTGTGTAATCTACTTTGACAGGGATGCGCATCGTTTGAGCTTGTTTCTTCATGTAATCGATGCTTGCTTCGATTTCATAGTAATATGTGCCTTTTGGCGCCATCTTCCCATTCAATTTTCCGTCCCAAGCGTTATCCGCTGCGTAATAGTAATAATCACCACTTCCACCATCGAAGTAGTTCTTTCTCAATTCGTCTTCCATCTTGAGGGTGCGAAGGACGTTCCCTTTCTCATCTACGACGCGATATTTGATGTCTTTCGCATTGCGTAATAGCGAGAAGACTGGAGTAGCCGTATCTTTCGACCCGTCTCCGTCCGGTGAAATGGCAACCGCCTCACTAGCCACAGATTCATCTAACTTTTCACCTAAGTAGTTTCCGTCGGCATCGACCAATCCAGAAACGCCATAGAATGCTCCTTCTCCATAGATCGTCTCGTCAAAGATCGGCGCTTTGCCCCAATCCCCTTCAAATCCGACGAATGGAACGACGAGAGATGGATGACCGTCTGTACCGCGCGGATCAGTCAAACGAAGGAACCCGTCGACGAAATAGCCGTTCTCAAAGACAGATTTAGCGGATACAGTGCCTTCCAATGTTTCAGGATTCAACACTTTTGCTTTCGAGACATCGATTGAAACGTTAATTTCCTTCTTCTGTTTTGCTTTCAACGTGACTTTACTTGTGTTCGATCCGTTGATTTTAACGATAGCTTGCTCGAGTGCTTGAGCTTCCATCGCATTTTGAACGATACCGTCTTTGTTTTTGACAGCGAGGTCTGTTTGTAACGATGCGGCCACATCATAAGTCAACGCTTCGTTCGACATGTTCTCGACGACGACCGTGAAGGATGCTTTGCTCTTCGACAACTCTTTCAAAGCGACTTTCGCCTCTTTTGTCGACTTTTCATAGGCGACAGCCGGCGAAGTGACGGCTGCATGCAATTGCATGAGACCGGCTCCGGCCCGACGTGGTGAGTATGGGAGTGATTGTTTCAATTCTTGGTTATACGGTCCGATATCTGTGACAGGCTTCGACGTGTTGAGTAACAAGTTTTTCGCCATCGTGACGCGTGCTTTCCCACTCAACTTGAAGTCGCGGTCTACACGTTCGAGAACGAGTGCCGCCCCTCCGGCAACGTGTGGTGCTGCCATTGACGTTCCGCTCATCAATCCATATTGGTTATCGTTAAACGTAGAGAAAATTTGTCCGCCTGGAGCAGAAAGTTCCGGCTTGAAGTCAAGGTTCGGTGTAACTCCCCACGATGTGAAATCAGACATCGCACCGGCTGAACGGTTGTTGACACTGATTCGGTCACCGGCAAACGTCACTTGAAGCGGACCTTCTGCTAACTTGTCTTTCAGTTCATTCCCATCCTGGATGCTAAGTGAAGCCATTGGGAGTTGAGGTTGATCGAGAGCCATCGAGACATAATCGCCATGCCCGACCGCACCACGTACGATGACACCTGCTGCGCCTTGCGCTTCAGCTGTTTTTTGGATCTGCGAGTAGAAGTAACCGCCGTCGCGAACAGCAAGGACGAGTTTTCCTTTTACGTCTTTTCCTTCATAATTCTCCGGTTGTCCGTCTCCGACATATACGATGTCGTATGTTCCTTCTTTGAAGGCAGGACCGTCTTGTTTTTTCCATCCGATTTTTTCATCTCCGACACGGAATGCGTCCAATTGAATTTGATCGTTTTCAAGAGAGGCGACCGATGTCGATGCTTGACTGACACTCGGTGCCCCAACGACACCCGTATCTGGGTTTGAAGCAGTCGGTAAGTCGAATCCGTGACCAAAGTATGCGGAGTTCCCTGCAGAAATCGACATGAAGATACCGTTATCGACGGCACGTTGAACGGCTTGTTGTTCTGGCGAATCGGCATCGACGAACCCGGCTGTCGAACCGAGACTCATGTTGATGACGTCGGCGCCGAGTTTGATGGCATCATCAATCGCTTTGATATAGATGTCTCCATATGTAGATGCATAGTTCGGATCGTTACTGAATACTTTTAAACCTAAAATTTGTGCTTCCGGTGCGACCCCTTTGATTCCACCGTTTTCTAAATCACCGTTAGCGGCAACCGTTCCAGAAACGTGTTGTCCATGCATGGAAGCACCAGGTGAATCGTCTTTGATGTCATCGTTCTCATCGTAGTAGTTATATGCGTATGGAACTTTCTCGTTCACGTATTCGCCTGGAAGACCGAACGATGTGATGGCTTGATTGACTTCAGATTGAGTCAACTCTGCCGTTTTGGCGTCTGTGATCTTATAATCCCGGTGCTCAGGATCGATTCCAGAATCGATGACGGCGACGACAGTACCTTCTCCGGCAAACCCGTAATCTCCCCACGTTTGTTCGGCTTGAACCATGCCATTACTCGTGATCATATCCGGTTTGACTTCTGGGCGCTCATACTCGTTGACAATGTGAACGGTCGCCACTTCAGGTAATGCTTCGACTTTGGCGATTTCACTTGTAGACAAGAATGTAGAGAAACCATTGAAGACGGTCGTAAATTCTTCAATCGGTGTAGCCGTTACGCCTTGTTTCTTCAAGGCGGACTTGGCACGTTTTTGTTCTGATTGAACAGATTGTTGTGCCTTATTTTGCTCTGATTTCGACAATTCATTAAATTTCTTTCCTTTTTGAGCGGCTTCGGCAATGGCAGGATCCCCGACGAGCTCAACGACGACCCGAACTTTTTTCTGTTTCTTCTCTAAAACCAGTTTCGGTTTAACGGAAGCTTCAGCTGAAACAGAGGTTGTTCCAGCTTGAATCAGTGCAGGTGACAAGGCGATACATGTGGCGAGTGAAGCGTTTAAATAGATTTTTTTTCGTGACAACGTATAGACCCCCTAAAATTTGTTAGTACCTGTAAAATTAAAAGCATAAACTCACATTGAGAACTATCATATCGTTAATCAGATGAAAAAGAGTGGGTTTATTTGTAAAACAGGTAAGTGTTTTTGCACAAATTTTAATGTTCTGACAATTACTAAAGACCTAACACATAAGACCTATATCCAACTGGATGTGATGCGAGAATCTAGCGAATGACTTGAAATGAATAAAAAAACCTGTTAATGTAACGTTAAAGTTAAATACCAATAAAACATATCAAATTAGTAAGAATTAAGATTGGGGTAGCGATATGAACTTACCATTCATGGACATCTTTAAGGATTGGGCAAAAGATTATGATACGACGGTCGAGGGGCATGATGAGCAATATCACGAAGTGTTCATCGGATATGAGCAAATGCTCGATGAGGTTGCCCTACACGTCGAAGGGACGGTGCTTGAGTTTGGTGTCGGAACAGGGAACTTGAGTAGCCGGATCTTGAAAGGGCATCCGTTGATTGCGATTGAACCGTCGCCGGAAATGCGACAAATTGCTGTTGAAAAGTTGGGGATTGATGTGCTCGAAGGCGATTTCCTCCGTTATCCGGATTTATCAAACGTAGATACGGTCGTATCGTCGTATGCTTTTCATCACTTGACAGATTCTGAAAAGGCCACGGCCATCGGTCAGTATGTTGAAGGCTGGGAACATCCAAAGTTCGTGTTGCTTGATACGATGTTTGAGTCACCAGCAGCTCGTCAGGACATCATCGATTGGGCGACTGCGAAAGGGTACTCAGACCTCGTCGAAGACTTAAACCCTGAATATTATCCATATACGTCAACGATTCGTTCCATGTTAGAAGCGAACGGGTACAACGTGACGATGACGCAGAGAAACAAGTTTGTCTGGCTCGTAATAGCCACTAAATAACGAGGAGGAATTACTCATGAAAACATATAATGTTGAAAGTTTTAACTTGGATCATACGAAAGTACAGGCGCCTTTTGTCCGTTTAGCTGGTGTGAAAGAGGGAACAGCTGACACGATTTATAAATACGATATTCGTTTCATTCAACCGAACGAAGGACTCATGCCGATGCGCGCGGTTCATTCACTTGAGCATTTGATTGCCGAGAACAGTCGCAATCATTCTGAAGACATCGTCGATATCTCGCCGATGGGTTGCCAGACAGGCTTCTATTGGACGATGCTCAATGATGGGAACTACGAACGAATGCTTGACCTCGTGGAAGCGACGCTGCGTGATGCGATGAACGCTGAGGAACTACCGGCGCAAAACCCTGTTCAATGTGGGAATGCGAATCATCATGATTTCGAAGGTGCCAAAAAATTAGCGGCAGACATGCTCGCAAAACGCGATGAATGGCATATCGTCTTCAAGGATGAGGCATAAGATGATTGTCCGTGACGTCTATGAACTCATCGGAAACACACCGCTCATTGAACTTCGAACGCTTCCTGTACCAGCGAATGTCAAAGTGTACGGGAAGCTCGAGATGATGAATCCAGGTGGGAGTGTTAAAGACCGACTCGGGATGAATTTGATTGAACGGGCGATCGAGCGTGGCGATGTGGCACCCGGTGGAACGGTGATCGAACCGACAGCAGGCAATACGGGGATCGGGCTTGCGCTCGCTTGCCAACGATTCGGGATTCGCCTCATGACGGTCACTCCTGAAAAATTCAGTCAAGAGAAGCAGGCATTGATGCGACTGCTCGGAGCAACAGTCGTCAACACGCCGACGGAACTCGGCATGAAGGGTGCAATCGCAAATGCCATTGAGTTGGCTAAAGAACATGACGCCTATGTCCCAGAACAGTTCTCGAACCCGGATAACCCGGATGCTTACGTCGACATCCTTTCCCATGAGTTGTTGAAAGATGTGCCACAAATTGACGTATTTGTAGCGGGAGCGGGATCAGGTGGCACATTCACCGGTGTCGCCAAATCATTAAAGCCACTTGGAACGAAAACTGTCGTCGTGGAGCCGGTCGGTTCCATTTTGAACGGCGGTGAACCAGGACCACATAAAACAGAAGGAATCGGCGTCGAAAAATGGCCACCCTTTTTGAAGAGGGCTTACGTCGATGCGATTCATACCATTACAGATGAGGAAGCGTTCTACTACGTGGCACATTTAGCGAAGCAGGAAGGTTTGCTCATCGGTAGTTCTTCAGGCGCTGCCATTGCAGCATGTGTAAAAGAAGCGAATCAATTGACGGAAGGCACGATTGTCACCATCTTGCCTGATAGTGCAGAACGATATTTAAGTCAAGGAATTGTCAAGGAGGCAGAACATGCGTACAAAGACAGCACTCATTCACGGCGGTAAAACGACGGACCCGTTGACAGGGGCCGTCACGCCACCGATTTATCAAACGAGCACGTATAAGCAAGACGGGATTGGCAACTTGCGAGAAGGGTACGAGTACTCACGATCAGCAAACCCGACTCGGACGGCATTAGAGACATTGATTGCCGACATCGAAGGCGGCGTGCAAGGATTTGCATTCGGATCTGGGATGGCAGCCATCTCGACGGTGCTTATGTTATTGAAATCTGGAGACCACGTCATCGTCGGGTCTGATGTATATGGAGGAACGTACCGTGTATTCAATCGAGTATTTCAGTCACGAGGCTTGGAAGCAACTTTTGTCGATACATCCGATGAAACAGCGGTTCGGGATGCGCTTCAAGCGAACACGAAAATGATTTATGTCGAGACGCCGACAAATCCGCTCTTAAACGTGACGGACATTCGAGCGATGCGTAAGATTGCCGATGAAGCAGACGTGTTGCTCGTCGTGGACAATACGTTTATGACCCCTTACTTCCAAAATCCAATCGAACTTGGAGCAGACTACGTCCTTCACAGTGCCACAAAGTACTTAGGCGGACATAGTGACGTCGTAGCGGGACTTGTTGTCGCGCGAACGGAAGAGCAGGGCGAAGCTTTGGCGTTTCTTCAAAACTCAGTTGGCGCAGTTCTTGGACCACAAGATAGCTTCCTTGTTGTTCGGGGAATTAAGACGCTAGCTGTTCGAATGGAGGAGATTGAATCGAATGCACGTGCATTGGTTGAATTCCTTCAATCGAACGAGTCTGTATCACGCGTGCTCCACCCAAGTGTATCCAGTGAGGAAGCGAAGCGGATTCATTTATCACAGGCACGTGGATTCGGTGGGATGATCGCATTTGATGTCGGTTCAGCGGAAGCGGCAGAAATGATGGTCGCGAAGACGAAATACTTCACGCTCGCAGAAAGTTTAGGAGCGGTTGAGAGTTTGATCAGTGTCCCGGCACGCATGACACATGCGTCGATTCCAGCCGAACGTCGAGCGGAACTTGGCATCACCGATGGGCTCGTTCGTATTTCGGTCGGACTTGAAGACATTGATGACTTGATTGAAGACTTGGCGCAAGCATTAACGGCAATTGAACAAGTGAGACAATAAACGGTCAGGGCGCGATTTCGCGTCCTTTTTTCATGAAACAAAAGTCTTGTATCGGGAGTCTTTCATCGACTAAACTGTTTTTAACTTGTAAGAGAGCGGGTGAACGTGTGAATAAGGGAGTATGGACGACAGTCGGAGCCTACGTCATGTGGGGCGTCCTTCCGATTTATTGGAAATTTTTGCAAGAAGTACCGAGCGGTCAAATTTTAGCACATCGAATCGTTTGGTCATTTTTATTTATTCTGCTCGTTCTGCGATGGACAAATCAGTGGAAAGAGTTCGGTTACGCCCTGCGACACCGTGCTACACGAAACGCATTCATGTTGAACGGATTCATCGTCAGTGCCAACTGGTTTGTATACATATGGGCTGTCAATCACGGATATATCATTGAAGCTTCTCTCGGGTACTACATCAATCCTCTCGTCAGTATGGTGTTAGGGGTGCTTGTCTTTCGGGAATTATTAAATCGAGTCCAATGGATGGCCGTTGGGATCGCGTCAATCGGCGTCCTCGTCTTGACGTTAGGGTATGGTACGTTCCCCTGGATTTCATTCGTCTTGGCGAGTACCTTTGGATTTTATGGGATGGTGAAGAAGCGCCGTCCTCTTGCTTCAACGGTCAGCCTAGGAATCGAAACGCTAGCAGTGGTCCCGGTGGCATTGCTCTTCCTCGGAAATCAAGTTGTCACCGACAATATTGCGTATAACATGTCGCCTGTCATTTGGATCGCCCTTCTTGGAACGGGTGTGGTCACGGCGTTACCTCTTCTCCTATTCGGATACGGGGCACAACATATCCCGTTCACGCTTGTCGGGTTTCTTCAATTCATCGCACCGACACTTAGCTTGATCATCGGGGTCGTCATGTACCATGAACCGTTCACGGCATATCATGTCTTTGCCTTCACCTGCATTTGGCTCGCTATTTTCTTCTTTAGTTGGAACAGTTGGGTCGTCGCTCGTAAACGTCGTCAGTTGATTTAGGTTTGAAAGCTGTTACATCTCGAAAAAACATGGTAATATGTTAGATGTCAGACTTATTTGTCAGAGGAGGAAATGAATCATGGAATTAGCCCGTTATATCGACCACACAGCTTTAAAGGCTGAAACAACAAAAGATCAAATTACAACACTTTGTGCAGAAGCGCTCGAATACAAATTCGCAAGCGTTTGTGTCAACCCGACATGGGTCAAATATGCAGCAGAACAACTCAAGTCAGATGATGATGTCAAAGTATGTACAGTCATCGGTTTCCCACTTGGTGCAAACACGCCTGAGGTAAAAGCATTTGAAACAAAAGATGCGATTGCCAATGGCGCAGATGAAGTAGACATGGTCATCAACATCGCAGCACTCAAAGATGCTGACTACGATCTCGTAGAACGTGACATCCGTGCGGTTGTCGAAGCGGCAAACGGTACACTCGTCAAAGTCATCTTCGAAACATGCATGCTTACAAAAGAAGAAATCAAAAAAGCTGCCGAACTTTCAGTGAAAGCTGGAGCAGACTTCGTCAAAACATCGACTGGTTTCTCGACTGGTGGCGCGACAGTTGAAGACATTCGCCTCATGCGTGAGACGGTCGGACCTGACATCGGCGTAAAAGCTTCAGGTGGCGTCCGTGACTTCGAAGGTGCGAAAGCGATGATCGATGCTGGTGCGACACGTATCGGTGCTTCAGCAGGTATCGCGATTGTCACTGGTGGACGTTCAGACAGCGACTATTAATAAGTGGTTGACCACACGACTTAATTTCACTATAATATGATATGACGTGTGAAACACGTTTCCTTAGTCGTGTAATTCGGAGGGAGGGAAAACTAGTGGAAACTCGTGTCCGTAAAAACGAATCGCTTGAAGACGCTCTTCGTCGTTTCAAACGCGGTGTTTCGAAAGATGGCACACTTGCCGAAGTTCGTAAACGTCGTCACTACGAAAAGCCAAGCGTAAAACGTAAATTGAAATCAGAAGCTGCGCGTAAGCGTAAGAAATTCTGATTCCAGTTTCATTTGTAGAGAGGGTGTTGGCTCATGAGTCTTCAAGAACGCTTGACGGACGACATGAAGCAAGCCATGCGCGCGAAACAAAAGGATCGTCTTACGACAATCCGGATGGTCAAAGCGTCGCTCCAAAATGAGGCTATCAAACTAGGTCGTCAAGATCTTACCGAGGAAGAGGAACTCACGGTGCTCAACCGAGAGATGAAACAGCGCAGAGACTCCCTCCGAGAATTCGAAAGCGCTGGTCGTGAAGACCTTGCTTCCAAAGTAGCAGAAGAGATTGTCGTCCTAGAAGCCTATATGCCTGAACAACTTTCAGAAGATGAAGTGACCGCCATCGTCCAAGCAGCAATTGCTCAAACGAATGCAGCCGCTCCATCAGATATGGGTAAGGTGATGGGCGTCGTCATGCCGCAAGTCAAAGGCAAGGCAGACGGTGGTCTTGTGAATCGAATCGTCAAACAACAATTGACGAATTGATGAAAAAAGCAGTTACTTTTCGGGAAACCGAAAGTTTCTGCTTTTTTTTGCGTATTCTGAAACCACATTCAATCTTGTTTCGTATACACTAGAGATAGGAGATAGCTTTGAATTTGGAAGGGGGTAGCAAGACGATGACATTTGGTCTCGGAGTGATTCTGACAGTCTTTTTCGTCGGAGTCGTCCTTCTTGGAATTGAAGTGTTCGTAGCAGGGTTTGGATTGTTCGGTTTGCTTGGGATCGGAGCCGTCGTTGCGAGTTTGATTATGGCTGGTGCGACGATCGGTCAACTGTGGCTATCGATTGGTCTCGCGGCAGCAGTGCTAACAGGTCTCGGCTTTTGGGCATACCGCCGCTTGAGTACGAATCGTCCGCTCATTTATAAAGGGTTGATTTTGACGGATTCGACATCGACTGAAAAAGGCTACTTGTCCCACGAAGATCGAAAACAGCTTCTCGGCAAAGTGGGAGTCACCTTGACACCACTTCGCCCAGCCGGTACTGCCGAAATCGACGGAGAACGACTTGATGTCGTGACGGAAGGTGGCTATCTCGATCAGCAGACAAAAATTCAGGTTTATAAAGTGGATTCTGGACGGATTGTCGTTCGAAGCTTTGTAGAACCGAAGGAGGATGTAACAGAATGACACCAGAATTACTGACAACGTTACTCATTACAGGTGGAGGATTGATTGCACTTGCCGTATTCTTCACGTTCGTACCAGTCGGACTATGGATCAGTTCGTTTGCAGCGGGCGTTCACGTCTCAATCTTCACGTTGATTGGGATGCGCCTTCGTCGCGTTATTCCTTCGAAAATCGTGAACCCGTTGATTAAAGCGGTTAAAGCAGGAATTGAATTAAACACGAACCAGCTTGAGAGTCACTTCTTGGCTGGTGGTAACGTAGACCGCGTTGTGAACGCATTGATTGCGGCGCACCGTGCGAACATTGAATTGTCGTTCGAACGTGCTGCTGCCATCGATTTGGCAGGACGAAACGTGCTCGAGGCTGTACAGATGTCCGTTAACCCGAAAGTCATTGAGACGCCGTTTATTGCGGGTGTCGCGATGGACGGGATTGAAGTGAAGGCAAAAGCACGCATTACCGTACGTGCGAATATCGATCGTCTCGTCGGTGGTGCGGGAGAAGAGACGATTATCGCCCGTGTCGGTGAAGGGGTCGTGTCGACAATCGGTTCACAAAACAACCACAAGCACGTACTAGAGAATCCGGATATGATTTCACGGACTGTCCTCACAAAAGGTTTGGATTCAGGAACAGCGTTTGAGATTCTTTCGATTGATATTGCCGACATCGATATCGGTAAGAACATCGGTGCGGTCTTGCAGACGGACCAAGCAGAAGCAGATAAGAAAATCGCTCAAGCGAAGGCGGAAGAACGTCGCGCGATGGCGATTGCGCGCGAACAAGAAATGAAATCTTCAGTAGAAGAAATGCGTGCGAAAGTTGTCGGTGCCGAAGCGGAAGTCCCACTCGCGATGGCAGAAGCGTTACGAAACGGAAAGCTTGGTGTCATGGATTACGTGAACTACTTGAACGTTCAAGCGGATACAGAAATGCGAAAAGCGATTGGGGCACCTGTCGATTCTGAATCAGATAATGAGTGATTGATATGGATGGACTATGGGTACTCTTGTTAGCCGCCTTCGGAATTGCCTCGGCAGTGATGAAACGGCTCGAAAAATCATCGTCCTCTGGAGACCGTCCTCAAAGCAGTGAACTGAAACGCTATTTGGATTCGGTAGGGGACGTCATGAAAGAGATTGAAACGGCATTCGATGACTCGGACGAAAAACCAGCACCACAAAAGGTGAGGCGTCGAGTCGCTCGAACGGTAGAAGAACGACCGACTCCACGTGAACGTCAAGTCGAGATGCCGAAAGTGAGCGCGCAATTCGAACAAGCGGTTAAAATTCCACCGATTCAAAAGGAAAAGAAACCGAGACAACTGAACGTTTCACAAAAGCGAATGCGGGAAGCTGTCATTTGGAGTGAGGTATTACAACCTCCTATCTCGAAACGGAAGAAGTGAACGGAAGGCAGTGACGTCATGTTACTGCCTTTTGCGCGTGGAAATTACGCGGTCTTTCTTTCACGATAGGCGTGATAGTGCTAAAGTAAAAGAGGAATAACCGATTTTAATGAGGGGGCAATGCATCCATTGATTATGACTGATAAAATACCATTCGTCATGGAACATGCGAACGAAGCACAAGCTTTACTCGGACCGAAAGATGAAGTATTCCAGGCGATTGAAACAGAATTGAAAGTGGCACTCATCCCAAGGGGTGAGGAGTTGATTATTCAAGCCGATACACTTGAGGCTCTTGAATTAACGAAACAAGTGATCATCACCTTGCAGACGTTAGTGAAAAAAGGTGCACGTCTAAATGAAAGTGATGCCATTAGCGTCATCCAGCACATTCAAGTCGGAAAGGGAGATGAACTGCTCGAACATTATGAACGAGTTGTTTTTACGACGAATAAGGGGAAACCGATTCGTGCCAAGACAGTAGGTCAAAGCCGGTATGTTCGTGCGATTGAACGACGTGATCTCGTCTTTGGTATCGGACCAGCCGGAACAGGAAAGACGTACCTAGCTGTCGTACTTGCGGCGCGTGCCTTAAAAGAAGGGCAAGTCAAACGGATCATCTTGACGCGTCCTGCCGTTGAAGCGGGAGAGAACCTTGGATTTTTACCGGGAGATTTAAAAGAGAAAGTGGACCCGTATCTCCGCCCATTATACGACGCCCTATTTGATGTGTATGGCGTGGAACAGACGAACCGTTTGTTAGAACGGGGCACGATTGAAGTGGCTCCGCTCGCTTATATGCGTGGACGCACGTTAGAAGATGCGTTCGTCATCTTGGATGAGGCCCAGAATACAACAAAAGAACAGATGAAGATGTTTTTGACGCGACTCGGTTTTGGATCGAAAATGGTGGTCACAGGGGATTTGACCCAAGTCGATTTACCGAAAGGCAAGGCATCGGGGTTACAGGAAGCGTTACGCCTGTTAGAAGGTGTGGATGGTATTCATTTTGAACACTTCAGTGCGTCTGACGTCGTCCGTCATCCGCTCGTTAAGAAAATCATCAACGCCTATAGTACGGACCTCACTTAAATGTACGGGTGAGGTCACCAGATCGTGAAAGGGGGGGCACGAATGCAGCAAGCTAAAAACTGGACAGTCGCGACCATCTCGTTGATTTTCTTTCTCTTATTAGGCGCCATTCTATACTTTACCGTGCGCCCATCCATCATCAGTGTGGAACCGCTTGGGATTGCCGAACAGGATATTCGGTCTCCGATCACGGTTGAGGACCGTGTTGCGACCGAACGATTGAAACAAGAAGTGACAAATGGTGTCGGCAGTCAATTCTCCTTGAGAAAAGAATTTGCAGACCAACAAATCGCTAAAGTCGAGCAGTTGTTCGCAGCATTCGATCAGACGGATGAGGAGACTGAACTGGCGGACATTAAAAACCGTCTAAATTCTACAGAGGCGAACGGGGTATTAGCTGATGAAGAGTTGAATTCGCTTCTTGAAGCGAGTGAGGACACTCGACAAACGGTAGAAGATGTCACAGTCACTGCGTTACAACAAGTGATGGACGACCGGATTGAGACGAGTAATGAAGCGGTCGCTGCGGCTCGAGACCGAGCAGCAGCGATTATCGATCAATCGCCGCTCTCGTTTGAGTTCCGCGCCATTTCGAAAACGTTAAGCGATGAACTCATCGTACCGAACTATGTATTTGACTCTGAGGCGACCCGTCAAAAAGAACAAGAGGCCGTCGATGCTGTCGATCCTGTCATCATTCAAGAAGGACAGTTACTCGTCAGTCAAGGTGAGGTGGTGACTCGAGAGATATATCGGAAATTAGAGCTATCTGGAGCCATCGATCCGAATCGTTCCCTTGCACCATTATTCGGGTCATTCTTGCTCAGCGCATTGTTGACCGGTGGGTTTCTATTCATGCTCATCCGCTCGAAAATCAAAGACCTGTTACTGAGTCCGAAAATCTTAGTGACGGTCTATGGCTTGCTACTTTTACAACTCGGCGTCTTTTTTGGTGTCGGATATATCGGTGTCGATTTTACGACATATGCCTATATTTTAGCGCCGACAGCGTTCGTCGTATTGCTTCTACGCATCTTGATCGATGAACGAGTTGCGCTCGCCTCGGCCTTCATTACGATGATTGCCGGGAGTGTCGTTGTCACATTCGGACAGAGCACGAATTTCATGACGCTCGTGTATGTGGCGACGGGTAGTTTTCTAGCTGTCTTTTTAGTTGAACCGAAAATTCAGCGGAAGCGACTATTCTTATCAGGGGTGTTGCTCGGTTTCGTCAACATCATCATGGTCATCGCGTTACTCTTACTTCGGAACGTGCAAGTTTCCTGGGAAATGGCGATGTATCTTTCTGGATTTGCCGTCATTAGCGCCTTGCTCTCCATTGTCTTGACGTTTGGCTTCCTGCCATTTTTGGAACCGTGGTTTGGCGTCTTGTCTTCTGGTCGACTTGTGGAATTGATGAGTCCGACGCATCCGCTGCTGCGGAAACTTTTAATGGAGGCACCTGGTACGTATCATCATAGTATGATGGTGGCGAACTTGGCAGAGTCCGCATGTGAGGCGATTGGCGCAGATGGTCTTCTCGCACGTGTCGCAAGCTATTATCACGATCTTGGGAAGACGGAGCGTCCCCTTCATTTCATTGAAAATCAACAAGGTGGAGGGAATCCTCATGATCGCTTGACGCCTGAAGAATCGGCAGACATTATTATGGCTCATCCTTATGACGGAGCGGATCTGTTGCGACGTTATAAGTTACCGAAAGAAATCATCGATATAGCAGAGCAGCATCACGGAACGTCTTTATTGAAATATTTCTACGTTAAAGCGAAGGAAGATCCTGATAAAGAGGTGTTAGAGTCTCGTTTCCGCTACCCAGGTCCAAAGCCACAATCGCGCGAGGCTGCCGTTGTCATGATCGTCGATTCAATCGAAGCGGCTGTCCGTTCGCAGAAACAACCGACGCCAGAAAAAATCCGAATGCTCGTTCGAACCATTATTCGTGACAAGTTGGCGGATGGGCAGTTCGAAGAATGTGAATTGACGACGAAAGAAATTTGGCGCGTCGGAGAGAGCGCGTGTGAGACGCTGACCGGCTTGTTCCACGAACGAATCGAATACCCAGAATTAAAGAAAGAGGGAGAATTACATGCAAATCATCTCGAACGATGAACATGAATTGTTAACTACATCTCAAATCGAGCTCGTCGAGTCGATTTTACAACATGCCGCCCAACTAGAAGAGGTGGAAGAGCCGAGCGAATTGTCGGTCACGTATTTAACAAATGCGGAAATCCATGAAGTGAACCGAGAATGGCGAGGCAAAGATGCCCCGACCGATGTCATCAGTTTCGCATTTGATGAGATGGGGGATGACGAGATGGATTTCATGCTCGATGAAGATGAGCCACATCTTCTCGGTGACCTCGTCATCTCGGTAGAACGTTGCCGAGAACAGGCAGCTGACTATGGTCATTCGTTTGAGCGGGAGCTCGGCTTTTTAGCAATTCATGGGTTCCTCCATCTGCTTGGGTATGATCATATGACACCTGAGGAAGAAGCGGAGATGACGGCAAGGCAAGAAGAAGTGCTCACTCATTTTGAGTTGAAGCGAGGCAACGTGTGAGACCGTTCCGTGTGGCATGTGAGGGAATCCTCCATGCCGTTCGTTCGGAACGGAACATGCGACTCCATCTCCTGTCGGCTTTTTTCGTATTCGTCTTTACCATCTGGTTACAACCGACAAGACTCGAGATCGTCATCTTGTTCGGTTGGGTGATTGCCGTTATTAGCATGGAAATGATGAATACGGCAATCGAACGAACGGTTAATCTCGTGACAGAAGACGTCCATCCACTCGCGAAGCAAGCGAAAGATGTTGCAGCAGGAGCCGTTTTAGTTACTTCACTTGGTGCTGCCGTAACGGCGCTCATAATATTCGGTCCACGGCTATGGAACATGCTATACTAATAGTTCTGAAATAGAGAAAGCAGGTGCATTATGTATCAAGAAGATTTTAAATCCGGATTCGTCTCGATTATCGGACGACCGAACGTCGGGAAATCGACATTCTTAAACCGTGTGATCGGACAAAAGATTGCCATCATGTCGGATAAACCACAAACGACACGAAATAAGGTGCAAGGTGTGTACACAACCGATGATTCCCAAATCATCTTCATCGATACACCAGGGATTCATAAACCGAAACACCGTCTTGGCGACTTCATGATGAAAGTGGCGACGAACGCATTACGCGAAGTTGATGCGATTCTCTTCATGGTGAACGTGACGGAACCGCGTGGAGCTGGCGACGACTTTATTATTGAGAAACTCAAAGGGCTCGACACACCGCTTATTCTCGTCATGAACAAGATCGATTTAATCCATCCGGATGAACTTCCGAAAGTGATTGAACAATATACGAACGAATTGGATTTCGCGGCGTACGTCCCGATTTCGGCGCTACAAGGCAACAACGTCGAACCGCTCTTAGGTGAGATCAAGAAATTGTTGCCTGAAGGACCGATGTATTATCCGGCCGATCAAGTGACGGACCACCCGGAGCGTTTCATTATCTCAGAGATGATTCGTGAGAAAGTGTTGCATAAGACACGCGATGAAGTCCCTCATTCGATTGCTGTAGCCATCGAATCGATCAAGAAACGTGAGAACTCTGAGATGATTGATGTCGAAGCCGTGATCATGGTGGAGCGTGATTCGCAAAAAGGAATCATCATCGGAAAAAAAGGGGCTATGCTTCGTGAAATCGGAACAGACGCGCGCCATGATATCGAAGCGCTTCTCGGGACTAAAGTTTATTTGAACCTATGGGTAAAAGTGCAGAAAGACTGGCGTAACAAGATGGGTCAGCTTCGTGATCTCGGTTTCCGCGACGACGAGTATTGAGCCATGTTACAAAAAGTCACGGGAATCGTCGTTCGTACCGTTAATTATGGGGAATCGAATAAAGTCGTGACATTGTTTACAGAGGAACTTGGCAAAGTCGCGATCATGGCACGGGGTGCAAAGAAACCGGGTAGCCGGTTTCACGCCTCGAGTCAGCCGTTTGTGGAAGGTGTCTATATCTTTCCGTCTAGCCGAGGACTCGCTCAGTTAAAATCATCTGACGTCATGACGTCTTATCCTGAAATCCGAAAAGATGTCGAACGGATGGCATATGCGATGTATTGGTTAGAACTTGTTGATCGGTCTGTCGAGGATCGTGTCCAAAATCGTCCATTGTTTCGAATATTACGGGATGCCTTGCAGGCACTGAATGCGGGCATGGACGCAGATGTCATCACGCACTATGTTGAATTACGTATTTTGCATCTATTAGGTGTCGCCCCAGTCTTGACGGGATGTGTGCGCTGTGGAGATGTGACGGATCCCATGTACTTCTCTGTCGCGTCCGGTGGCTTTTTATGTGCGCGACATCCAGAAGAAGGAGTGATTCGGCTGTCCGAACGATTGGCGAAACTACTTTATTTGATGAGTAAGCACGAATTGTCAGAGTTTCGGAACGTTCCGCTATCGGATGAGTCCAGAGTCCTTTTGCGCCAGCTCTTTGATGCGTATATGGAATCGTATAGTGGACTACGATTGAAGACGAAGCGGGTGCTCGATCAAATGATTCGACTTCATCTGAATGAGGATTGACTTTTTATAGTGAATTCGATACGATGATGTACGATTAGACAAATGAAATAGCGTGCGCGATGAAGGAAAAAAGTAACTCTTCCTGTCATGAATGAAGCGAGTCCGGGGCGGTGTGAGCCGGGTATCATGAGAAGAGCGAATGGCGATTCTAGAGCGCCCACATCTTTTAAGAGTGGTCCCATTATTGGGGCAAGTAGGGTGGAACCGCGGGAATCAATCCCGTCCCTATGTGCTAGGCACATAGGGGCGTTTTTTGTCGTTTCAATACTATTGGAGGTGTCATTAATGAAGCACATGACAGTGCAAGAAATCATTCTCACGCTACAAAACTTTTGGGCGTCAAAAGGTTGTTTGACGATGCAGGCGTACGATGTGGAAAAAGGGGCCGGGACGATGAACCCGATGACATTCCTTAGAAGCCTTGGGCCAGAACCGTGGAACGTCTGTTATACCGAACCGTCACGCCGTCCAGCTGACGGTCGTTACGGAGAAAACCCGAACCGTCTTTACCAGCACCATCAGTTTCAGGTGATCATGAAGCCGTCACCAAACAACATTCAAGAGTTGTACTTGGAGAGTCTTGAACTGATTGGCATCAATCCGCTTGAGCATGACATCCGTTTCGTCGAAGATAACTGGGAAAACCCGACGTTCGGAGCAGCAGGTCTCGGTTGGGAAGTTTGGTTGAACGGAATGGAAATCACGCAGTTCACGTACTTCCAACAAGTCGGTGGAATCGAGTGTGACCCGATTGCCGTGGAAATCACATACGGACTTGAACGCCTCGCGTCATACATTCAAGAAGTAGAAAGTGTATTCGATCTTGTCTGGACAGACGGATTCAAATACGGCGACATTTTCTATCAACCAGAATTTGAACATTCGAAATATACGTTCGAACTGTCTGACGTCGACATGTTGTTCACGTTATTTGATACGTATGAGAAAGAAGCGAAGCGTGCGCTTGAAGAAAACCTTGTCTTCCCTGCATACGATTACATTCTAAAATGTTCGCACACGTTCAACTTGTTGGACGCGAAAGGCGCCATTTCTGTGACGGAACGTACCGGCTTCATCCAGCGTGTCCGGAACATGTCGCGTGCGTGTGCCGCTAAATTTATTGAAGAACGGGAACGCCTTGGATTCCCACTTTTGAAACAAGAGAAAGCAGGTGACTTGAATGCGTGACCTTCTGTTAGAGATTGGATTAGAGGAACTGCCAGCTCAATATGTCTTGCGTTCAGAGAAACAGTTGGCGGAACGTGTTGATGCGTTCTTAAAAGAGGCGCGTGTTGATTTTGGCTCAATCGAAGTGTACTCGACACCACGTCGTTTGGCTGTCATCGTTCGGGATGTGGCTGAAACGCAACAAGATTTGACAGAAACCCTTCGTGGACCTGCCAAAAAGATTGCACAAGATGCGGAAGGTAACTGGTCGAAAGCGGCACAAGGTTTTGCGCGTGGCCGCGGATTGACAGTAGAAGATCTCTATTTCGCAGAAGAAAAAGGAGTCGAGTACGTCTTCGCGGAACGCCATGAAAAGGGACAAGAGACGCTCTCGCTATTGAACGGTCTTGAAGATGTAGTCCGTAGCTTGACGTTCCCGAAAAACATGAAATGGGGAACGAGCAGCCTACGGTATATGCGCCCGATTCGTTGGTTGATCGCCCTCTTTGGTCAAGACATCATCGACTTCACAATCGAAGGTGTGAACACGAATAACGTAACGCGTGGGCATCGTTTCCTCAGTAAAGGGGACGTGGTCATCTCATCACCTGCCGAATATGTCCAGACATTAGAGTCTGCTTTTGTCATGGCGAACTACGAGATGCGTAAAGCTGAAATCGAACGTCAAATTCAAGAGCTTGCCACGAAACAAGGATGGACGATCCCACTTGATGCCGACTTGCTTGAGGAAGTGACAAACTTAGTCGAATGGCCGACCGCTCTCTTCGGGGAATTTGATGAAGCGTACCTCGACTTGCCTGAAGAAGTATTGATCACAACGATGAAAGAGCATCAACGTTATTTCCCGGTCTATCTCGACGGAACGTTGAAAAACTATTTTGTGACGGTACGAAACGGGAATGCCGAGCACCTTGAAAATGTAGCGCGCGGTAACGAGAAAGTCATTCGGGCCCGTCTTGCGGATGCCGTGTTCTTCTATGAAGAAGACAAAAAGACGAAAATCGATGATCAGCTCGGACGTCTCGATCGCATCGTCTTCCATGAAAAATTGGGAACGACTGGTGCGAAAGCGCGTCGTGTGACGAAAATCGCTCAGGAACTTGCACCGTTGTTCGAGGCAGACCTTGAAAAAGTAAGCCGTGCTGGTGCCATTCATAAATTTGATCTCGTGAGCCAGATGGTATACGAGTTCACAGAACTTCAAGGAATCATGGGTGAGAAATATGCACTCCAACAAGGTGAAGACAAGGAAGTGGCAGCGGCAATCCGTGAGCATTACATGCCACGCTTTGCTGGGGACGCTTCTCCAGAGACGGCAACGGGTGCCGTTCTTGCCCTTGCCGACAAATTAGACTCGATTGCAGCATTCTTTGGCATCGGGATGATTCCGAGCGGTTCACAAGACCCGTTCGCGCTTCGTCGCCAGGCCCAAGGTGTCGTTCAGATTCTTGGAGATTGGAAGATTGATCTCTCAATCGACACGTTGCTTTCAAAAGTTGTCGAATTACAACTGGAAGCAGGACTCTATGAAGCCGATAAAGAACAAGTTAAGGCACAACTAGATGAGTTCTTTAAATTGCGCTTGAAATATCGCCTGCAAGAACAGCAGGTTCGTTATGATGTGATTGACGCCGTATTGACGACCTCATTGACGGTTGTGCGACTCGATGCTCGCGCAGACGCGATTCAAGAATTTGTATCGACGGATGCGAAGGCGTTGATTGAGCAATTGTCGCGCGTCGTGAACATTTCGAAAAAAGGTGAAGCGGGAGATGTCGATCCTTCCTTGTTTGAGAACGATCATGAGATTGCATTGCATGATGCGATTGAACAGACCGCTCCTGCAACAGCCGAAGCTGTCGAGATGGGAGATTACAAGAAAGCGCTCGACCTTCTACAACAACTCGAATCACCGATTATGATGTACTTCGAACATACAATGGTTATGAGTGATGATGAGGCGGTCCGCAAAAACCGTCTCCATGAAATGAACCGACTTGCAACGACGATTAAGCGTGTCGCAGATTTCAACGCGCTCGTACTCTAAACAAACTAGAGGGGGTTGGCTATGCAACTGAATGAACGCCAACAAAAAATCGCCGAGATCGTGAAGGAGAACGGGCCGATCACAGGGGAACAAATCGCACAAGAGCTCTCATTGACACGTGCGACCCTGCGGCCTGACCTCGCTATTTTGACGATGACAGGCATACTTGAAGCTAGACCTCGTGTCGGCTACACGTTCGTTGGCAAACGGAATTCGTCGATGCTACGAGAAAAGTTAGATTCGCTGACCGTAGGCGACTTCATGTCTTCTGCGAAAGTCGTACGGGATGAGATGACGGTATATGATGCGATTGTCACGTTGTTCTTAGAAGATGTCGGCTCATTGTTCGTTGTCGGACGTGACCGGGAGTTAGTCGGAGTTTTATCTCGTAAAGACCTCCTTCGTGCGGCCATCGGAAATCAAGACTTAGACCAGTTACCCGTCAACGTCATCATGACCCGCATGCCGAACATTACAGTATGTGAGAAAACAGAAACGTTGATTCGAGCTGGGATGAAATTGATTGAGAAACAAATCGATGCCATGCCCGTCGTAGAAGAAAAAGATGGGAAATTGATTGTACTGGGCCGTATGACGAAGACCAATATGACGAAGGTGCTCATTGCGTTAGCGAACGATGAGTCGATCTGAGGAGGAAATCGAATTGACTACGAAACAACTCGTGTTCGTTGTAAGTGACTCGGTCGGAGAGACGTGTGAACTCGTCGTCCGCGCAGCGAGTATCCAATTCCACGAGAATGCGATCGAAACCCTTCGCATTCCGTTCGTCGAAGATGAGCAGACGATTATCGATGTCGTCACGCAAGCAAAAGCACAACAGGCCATCATTGCGTTCACGCTCGTTAATGAGGAACATCGCGCCCTTCTCATGCGACTTGGTAAAGCGCATCAAGTGAAAACGGTTGATTTGCTCGGAGATTTGCTCGATGTATTATCTAGCCAATTGAAAGAAGCGCCACGTGAAAAGCCGGGGCTCATCTATCGATTGGATGATGATTACTTCCGAAAAATCGAGGCGATGGAGTTTGCCGTCAAGTATGACGATGGTCGGGACCCACGTGGCCTGAAAAAAGCTGATATCGTGTTGGTCGGTGTTTCTCGAACGTCAAAGACGCCGCTATCTCAATATCTGGCACTGAAACGATATAAAGTCGCGAACGTGCCACTCGTTCCAGAATCGAGACCGCCTGAGGAATTGTTTGATTTGCCTGCTGAACGATGTGTCGGGTTGATCATCTCCCCGGAAAAGCTGATTTCAATCCGAATGGAACGTCTCAAATCGCTAGGTTTGAAGCCGGAAGCAGATTATGCGCAGCTAGAGCGAATCAATCGTGAACTCGAGTATGCGCGTGGTATTTATGAACGAATCGGTTGCGATGTCATCGATGTGACGAACAAAGCAGTTGAAGAAACGGCAGGGATCATCTTGCGTCATCTTGAACAGTCTAAAGATGATTGAATGAGTAAGTGTTTCAATTAGTAATCATTGCTTCAAGAGGGTATAATAGAGTATTGACAGTACAGTGAAACGGAACGTGATGAGCGTTCCGTTTCGTTGCGAGATTGGAAACAGGGAGTGGTCAACATGCCACGAATACCAGATGAAGTCATCGCAGAAGTGAAACAAGCGACCGATATCGTAGAATTGATTGGCGAACGTGTCGAATTAAAGAAACAAGGACACCGCCTTGTCGGATTATGTCCGTTTCATTCCGAAAACTCACCTTCTTTCTCCGTTTCACCTGAAAAAGGGATGTATCACTGTTTCGGTTGTGGCGCCGGCGGAAATGTATTTACGTTCGTGATGGAAACCGAGGGATTGTCGTTTCCTGAGACGGTCGAACGCTTGGCAACACGGGCGAATATTTCGGTAGACGGGATCCAAGGGGACGAGGAACTGACGCGAGAACAGGTATGGCGCAAACAGATGCGTGATGCGCATCGCCTTGTCGCTGACTTGTATCATGAAGTGTTGATGAAAACAGAAGCTGGAGAAGTGGGCTTAACGTATTTACGGGATCGTGATCTGGCTGAAGAGACGATTGCGCAATACAAGATCGGTTTTGCCCCAGACCAACGACGCTTTACTGTCGAGCTGTTGGAGCGGCGCGGGTTTGATTTAGAAGTAATGGTTGAGGCAGGTTTGATTTCAAAGTCGAAGTCCGGTGAATATTTTGACCGATTTGAAGGACGGGTCGTCTTTCCGATTGCGGATCGAGACGGCACCATCGTTGGCTTCAGTGGACGAGCGATTGATGATCGACAACCAAAATATGTGAATACGGCTGAGACGCCACTCTTCAATAAGAGCGAGTTATTGTTCGGCTTCTCTCAAGCCCGGGCGACGATGCGTAAGAAAAAGCGTGTCTTCCTCGTTGAAGGGAACGTTGACGTTTTACAAGTCGCGCAAGCGGGCACACAAGAAGTTGTGGCATCGCTCGGAACCGCGTTCTCTCCTCAACATGCGAGGGCGCTATCCCGCATCGTGGATGAAGTCATTATCTGTTATGACGGAGACCACGCGGGACAAGAAGCGACACAAAAAGTCATTCGGCTCTTAGAAGCGTCTCCACTCGATGTACAAGTTTTGCCACTACCGGAAAAGACGGACCCAGATGACTATATCCGTCAGCATGGGGCAACTCACTGGCAGCAGTTTATTGAAACTGAGCAGTTGAGTGTTCTCGATTTTATGAATCGCATGTACCGGCGAGGAAAAAACTTGAACCGAGAAGGAGAACGGATTCGCTTTATTGAATCTATGCTTGAAGAGATCGGGAAGACAAATGATTCGATTCGAAGAGATTTATATGTGAAGAAACTGTCGGATGAGTTTGAGATTCCGCTAGAGACGCTCCGTTCGAGAATTCCTCGTCCGACGTCAAGTGAATCAACTCCCAACCGTGCGATGGAACCTGTAGAGCCGGTACGGAAGCGTTCGAGTAAAACAGGTGAGCCTCGTTGGATGAAAGCCGAGAAGTACTTGTTGCGTGCGATGTTGACGGGACCGGAGCAGGTCCGTTTCGTACGCGACCGTTTAGGGCTTCGTTATCAAGATGAAACCCATCGTATGTTAGGGTCAGCATTGTATGAAATCGTATCCGATACGATGACACAGGATGAGTTTGATCAAATCACGCTTTCGTTCATGGAGCGTTATTGCGATCAACGCCCTGATTATGCGATGCGTTTTGCAGAGATCCGTCTGATGGCTGGACCGGATGAACTGTCTGAAGAGGTTTTAGACGAATACATTCGGGTGATAAACAGTTATGAGGAGCAACGTCAAATCGAGCGTGCAAAAAGGGAAATCGCTCAAGACGCCGAAAGTATTGTAGACCAGGCGTCCAAGCTACAAGAATTGATTGCCCGTAGTCGTCGTCTTCGAGAACGATGATCGTGGATGAAGTTTGGAAGGAGTTGAACTGCTAGATGGCAGAGAAGAAGAAAGAGGATTTATTTAACGCCATAGAGGAACTTGAAAAGTTAGGTAAGAAAAAAGGCGTCGTCTCAATGCAAGCAATCCAAGATCGCCTTAGTCACTTCGAGGTGGATTCGGATTTCATCGATAACTTCATCGAAGATTTAGAGGCTAAAGACATCCGTGTCACAGAAGATGCTGCGGACGCAGAAGAAACACCTGCGAAAAAAGAGGATGAAGAAGTCGATTTGAACGACTTATCAGTACCTCCTGGAATCAAAATCAACGACCCGGTTCGGATGTATTTAAAAGAAATCGGACGTGTCGACCTTCTAAGTGCGAAAGATGAGACGGAGCTCGCTAAACGAATCGAGCAAGGGGACGAAGAAGCGAAAAAACGTCTCGCAGAAGCGAACCTACGTCTCGTCGTGTCGATTGCGAAGCGTTATGTCGGTCGTGGGATGCTCTTCCTTGATTTGATTCAAGAAGGGAACATGGGACTCATTAAAGCGGTCGAAAAATTCGACTACATGAAAGGGTTCAAATTCTCGACGTATGCGACGTGGTGGATTCGCCAAGCCATCACACGTGCGATTGCTGACCAAGCCCGTACGATTCGTATTCCTGTACACATGGTGGAAACAATCAACAAATTGATTCGTGTCCAACGTCAATTGCTTCAAGACCTCGGTCGCGAACCTTCTCCGGAAGAGATTGCCAAAGAGATGGAACTCACACCTGAGAAAGTCCGTGAAATTCTAAAGATTGCCCAAGAACCTGTTTCTTTAGAGACACCGATTGGGGAAGAAGACGATTCACATCTCGGTGACTTCATCGAAGACCAAGATGCGATGGCTCCTCAAGATGCGGCAGCCTATGAATTGTTGAAAGAGCAATTAGAAGACGTGTTGGATACGTTGACAGACCGTGAAGAGAACGTCCTTCGCCTGCGTTTCGGACTAGACGATGGCCGCACACGCACACTCGAAGAAGTTGGTAAAGTATTCGGTGTCACACGTGAGCGGATTCGTCAAATCGAGGCGAAAGCCCTTCGTAAATTGCGTCACCCGAGCCGTTCCAAACGCTTGAAAGACTTCCTCGATTAATTTCATATTTGAATAAAGTGTGAAGTTTTAGAAGAAAGGAAGGAAAATGAGTGATTTTCCTTCCTTCTTTATTATTTTTTGAGTAAAATAGTGTTGGATAGAAATTTGGAATGAACATGAGGGGGAACTACAATGCGTAATCCATTGTTACCGTTTGCGGCAATCGCAATCGTCGCAATTATTGCCATGGTATCATTATCGTATTTTGGGGTGAATCAGGCGCAACAAGCGGCTGAAGGTCCGGCAGTCACTGAAATGAACCCAGAAGAGTTGTATGCTGCTAAGGGTTGCACAGGTTGCCACGGCGGAAACCTTGAAGGTGGCGTCGGTCCAGCACTTACAGGTGTCGGCGATCGTCTTTCACCAGAAGAAATCGCAAACATCATCGTCAACGGTCAAGGTGCGATGCCAGCAGGTCTTGCATCCGCTGAAGAAGCTGAAGTGCTTGCGAACTGGTTGATTGAACAATAAGAGGTGACGCACTCCATGATGGGGTGCGTTTTTTGTTGTCGAACTGTAGAGAATTCGATACGCTAGGGAAGAAGTAGAACAAAGGAGTTGTCTGTATGCAAGAACGTGTCATGTTAGACCGACGATTGAAGCAGGTTGTCGATTATATCCCAAAAGGAAGTGTGCTCGCCGATATTGGTTCGGATCATGCGTATGTCCCATGCTATGCCTTTCAGCAAGGAATCATTTCAAAAGGAATCGCGGGTGAAGTGAACGTTGGGCCGATGGAAGCTGCGAGAGCACAAGTCGATTTGATTGGGGCAGGTGATACCATTGATGTACGCCTTGGCGATGGTCTTGCTGTCTTACAGCCCAATGAAGCGACGTGTATCTCGATTTGCGGGATGGGCGGCAGTTTGATTCGCTCCATTCTCGAAGCGGGTCAAGATAAGCTCGGTGCGGTCGAACGGCTCGTCCTTCAACCGAACGTTGATGGGCAACACGTACGAAGCTGGCTGCTTGAACATGGATATGTCCTTGTCGAAGAGGCAATTGTGGAAGAAAATGATAAGGTTTACGAAATCCTTGTCGGAGAAAAAGGAACTGAGTCCATTTATAGTGACGAGTCGGACGAGCGCATGTGGCAGTTGTTATTCGGTCCATATCTCGTTCAAGAGCGACCAGAAGCATTTAAACTCAAGTGGAGTCGTGAAGCTGATAAGCTCGATTATGTGCTTGGACAGATGGCAGCTGGCATTCAATCGGAAGCCTTGATTCAAAAACAAGTGGAGTTCAAACGGATGCGTGACAAGATGAGAGAGGTGAGTCAGTAATGGCGAACGGCAATCAAGTGATTCAATTGTTTGAGGAATTTGCACCGAAACATTTGGCGGTCGAAGGGGATAAAATCGGCTTGCAGATTGGGTCGCTCAACAAAGAAGTCAAACGGGTCATGGTCACGCTTGATGTACTTGAATCGGTTGTGGATGAAGCGATTGAGAAACAAATCGATTTGATTATCGCGCATCATCCACCCATCTTTAGTCCGTTAGCTCAAGTCAATGACCGTTCCACGGCTGGGAAGATTACGATGAAATGTATTCAGCACGATATCGCGGTCTATGTCGCTCATACGAATTTAGACGTATGCAGCGGTGGTGTGAACGATTGGATGAGTGAGGCGATTGGTCTCCGAGATACGAAAGTACTCGTCCCGACCTATGAGGAGCCGGTCTATAAACTAAGTGTATTCGTTCCATCCACGCATGCGCATGACGTATCCCGGGCTCTAGGAAAAGCGGGTGCAGGACATATTGGTGACTATGCGGACTGTCAGTTCCGTGTTTCCGGAACGGGGCAATTCACTCCGCTCGAGGGGACAGATCCCTTCATCGGTCGCCCGCATGAAACGGAACAAGTGGACGAGGTGAAAATCGAAACGGTCGTTCGGGAGAGTCAGAAGAAACGTGTACTAAAAGCAATGAAAGACGCCCATCCATATGAGGAAGTGGCGTATGACCTCATGCGCGATGAAATCGAGGGTCATGTATTTGGGCTAGGGCGAATCGGTCGACTTGAACAGGCCATGACACTTGAACAGTTTGCCGAACACGTGAAAACAAGCTTTGGGGTTGAGGGCGTGCGAGTCGTCGGAGACCCGGGGCGCTCGATTGAAAAAGTTGCCGTATTAGGTGGAGACGGGAATAAGTATGTGTCTACTGCGCATTTCAAAGGTGCAGATGCATATGTGACGGGTGATTTATATTTCCACGTGGCTCATGATGCGATGGCGCTTGGACTTGCAGTCGTAGACCCGGGACATCATGTTGAGAGTATCATGAAACAAGGTGTGATCGACGTGCTCAGCAAAAAGTTTGAAAAAGCGAAAATCAATGTCGACTTGATTCAATCTGTTGCCAACACGAATCCGTTTCAATTCAAGTAAAGCCTAAAAATCCCCCATCCTCTGAGAGAATGGGGGATTCCTTCACTTACGCAATGCTTTCACTTTCGGTAAGATACTTCGAAGTTCAAGAAATGGCGTTTTATCATGCGTGCTTAAATCGTCTGGATCATACTGCGATAAAAAGTCGATGACTTTTTTCGTGATCGGTGTCGGGGTAGAGGCGCCCGACGTCACAGCGACGGTCTCCACGCCTTCGAGCCAATTCAAGTCAAGTTCACTCAAGTCACCGATCCGATAGGCATTTGTTCCGGCAATCTCTTTTGAAACTTGTGCTAAGCGATTGGAGTTATTTGATTTGGGATCTCCGACGACAATCAATAATTCGCAGTCTCCCGCTTGTTCAGCGACGGCTTCTTGACGAACTTGCGTCGCGTTACAGATTTCATTATGCACTTCCACGTGAGGATAACGGGCTTGAATCGTTTCAATGAGTGCGGAAACGTCCCATTGACTCATCGTCGTCTGGTTCGTCACCAAAATTTTTCGTTCGAACAAGCGACTCGGCAACTGATCGATTTCATGCTCATATTGAATCAAATGAACATGGTCTGGTGCAACCCCAATTGCACCCTCCGGTTCCGGATGCCCGTGTTTTCCGATATAGATGACATCATATCCTTCTGCCGTTTTCTCACGAATCAAATCGTGTGTGACCAAGACGTCAGGACAAGAAGCATCTACAATCGTCAATCCTTTCTCGATGGCACGTTTCCGGACGAGTGGTGAAATGCCGTGTGCCGTGAAGACGACCGTTCCTCGATCGATGGTTTCGAGCGCTTGCATGCGGTCTTCTCCATCAACGGTTTTGACACCGAGATCCTCAAACGCCTGTGTGACGTGACGGTTGTGGACAATCATTCCAAGTATATGAATCGGGCGTGGCAAATCTGGATTTGCGACGGCCTCATTTGCGAGCTTCATGGCATCGACGACACCATAACAATATCCGCGTGGGCTAATTTTTTTAACTTTCATATGAAGACGAAGGCTCCTTTCGAAGTGCTTTCATACGTATTAGTCTAACATTGTTTCGAAAATACGAAAAGATTTGCGTGTATTCATGCTATAATTTTTAGGTTAGAGAGGAGGGACGCCGTGAATCGCATGAAACCATTGCGTGAACTAAGAAAATCGTACTTTTTCCAAATTACGTTCATCATTATCATTATTTTAGCACTTGTCATTTCATCACTTGCCTTCTCTGCTGACCGCGTCACGGTGTCTCGAGCAGAAGAATTGGCGAAAGAGCAATTTGATTACGCCATCGATGACAGTATTGAGAATGTGGAGTCCCGACTTGGGAAATTGTATGAGGATTTAGTTTACTTAGGCGCTTACGTTGGAAATGAGCCATGGATTGAAGAACGAATCCGAACAGGATATTTGAATCAACGCACGAGTTTTACGTCCATCTTTTATTATGATGTCAATCAAGACTCATTTAAATGGTACTCGGAGCGACAAGTCGCCTCTTCTGTTCTGAAACGGGATCCGAAGTTTACGGAAGTATTGACTGCCAGTGGAAAAGAACTATATATGAGTGACCCTGTGATGATCAGTGGGGATTTGGGAACTTTCCTATACGTTCCGGTCATCGAAGAAAATCGACCAATCGGTATTTTTGGGGGAAGCATTAGCGTCTTGAACTCTGACTTGTATCGTCGTTCGTTGGAATCTGCGAATGATGACATGATTCTATACTTGTTAGATGAGCAAGGCGAAGTGTTGACGACTTCGTTCAACTTGGTCACAGATGCCGAGCGTCGGATATCGCGTGAAGTCATCGACGAAGCATTAGATCGAAGCGAACGGACAATTTTGAGTACGGATGAAGATACGGTGATGTTTGAACCGGATGCACGAGTCAGTGGATGGAGCATGCTCGCAAAACATCAAAATGACTCCGTCTATGAAACGGTCTACGACACGCGTTGGCAGTATTTGATGATTGCGCTCGTTACATTCTTCCTGAGCATTCTCGTTGGATTGTTGCTTTCCCGGACGTTAACGAATCCGCTTGTCGAGCTGGTCAATCAAATTAAACAACAACAATCGCTCGGAACGATCTCGTTGGAAAGAACCGGTTCGAAAGAAGTGGAGACGCTACTCGACACGTATAACGATTATGCACAACGGATGGAAACGTCACGACGTGAACAGTTGAGTCAGCAACAGTTGATTTTGCATCAAGAAAAATTAGCCTCACTCGGTCAATTGGCCGCGGGAATTGCCCATGAAATTCGAAATCCTCTAACTCCCGTCCACATCACGTTACAAATGGTGCGCGAGGGTCAAGGTAGCTCAGATATGGTGGATGTCGCCATCAAAGAACTGGAGCGGGCGAATGATTTGATTTCAACGATGTTGACGCTCGCCAAACCAGATCAGGCTGGTAAAAACGAAGATTGGATCAACATGTTAGACTTTGCGAAACGACTTGAATTTTTAATGGATGCCGAATGTTACAAACGACCGACAAAATGGGAATTACTTGTACCGAACGACATGCCTCCATTTTATGCATCCTTTGATATGCTCGTTCAAATCATCTACAACCTCTTCAAAAATGCGGTCGATGCCGTCGAATCAAAAGGGGCTGAAGGTAGTGTCGTCGTGACGGTCCTCTTTACGGAGCAGGAATATCGCTTCTTGATTGAAGATAACGGGATTGGCATGAGTGAGGAACAACTCAAGACAGTTGGTTCCGCCTTCAATACGACGAAGGAAAGTGGGAATGGTCTAGGGATCTATATGATTCAAGAGTACTTGAAGAGCGTTAACGGTGCGATGGAGATTGATAGTGTGATGAACAAGGGGACCGCGATTTTAATCAAAATCCCAAGGAGACAACCGTCATGAAAGGACTAAAACATTATTGGCTTTGGTTACCGGTCGTGTGGGCCATGACGATTCTCCTCATTACCTCGATTCAACTCCCAGAGCAAAAAACGAATGAAAAAGAAGTCGGATTTGTGTTTGTCAGTGATAAACATGAGCATGCGAATAAACTACTGGACTCGTTCGTGCATACAGCAAACCAAAAAGGGTTCATCCCAATTCCGACCACGAGTGAAGACTCGCGTGTCCTTGAAAAAGAAAAATTAGATTCGTTGATTGACCGGGGTGTCGAGGCCATCTTTTTGACGACTCTCGATGACACGTTCATTCAACCTTCATTAGAACGCGCAAAACGAAAAAACATCCCGATTATTGCGATTGACCGTATGATTGATCATCCGAGTGTGCTCACATCTGTCGTATCCGACAATGTCGACATCGGTCGGATGGCGGCCGAACAAATTGCTGCCAAGTATAATGAGCTCGATCGTCCGATTCGCGTGGTCGAAGTGAGGGGAACCCCGAAAGTTCGTTCCACGATGGACCGGAGTCTCGGCATTCGAGAGTACGAGAAGCAACATGGCGACGATTTTCAAATCATCGCATCCATCACCGGGAACTATGACACATTCCAAGCCGAAATCGAGATGTCACGTTGGTTAGAAGAAGAGATTCCGTTTGATGCAGTCTTTTCACATAATGATGATAATACGTTCGGTGTCGTCCGGGCTTTAGAAAGTCACGGTTTGACGGACAAGACGATCGTGTCGGTCGACGGGATTTCAGATATCTATCCGCTCATTCAAAACGGAAAGGTCAATGCCACTGTCGTGCAGTCACCGAACGAGATGATGGAAGTCGGCTTCAAAGCACTCGAACAACATTTAAATGGAAAGAAAATTGCCAAACACTATTATTCATCGAGTTATTTATATGAAGGTGTGGCAAAAGATTGATTGACAAATCATTTGATTCCGCTATGCTAGGAAAAGTGGAAAGAAACAGGAGGTGTATCGATTGAACAGCTTCCAACAGTTCAAATTGCTACCGTTTATGGTTGATGCGTTAACCGAAAAGCGCATTACGAAACCGACCGATATACAAGCCCGAATTATTCCGGCTGCCTTGAATGGTCGAGATATTATTGGAAAATCACAGACAGGAACGGGTAAAACACTTGCGTTCTTGTTACCGATCGTTGAAGCGATCAACCCAGAAGATGCTTCAGTTCAAGCAATCGTCGTCGCACCGACACGCGAACTCGCTTGGCAGATTCATGAAGAATTGAAATCGATTCTTATTAAAAACCCAGATTACATCAAATCGAGTTTGATTGTCGGAGGGACAGACCGCGAACGTCAGATCGATAAGATGAAAAATCCGCCACAGTTGATCATCGGGACACCGGGACGAATCCTTGATCTCATGAAAGCACAGGCGTTATTCCCGCACAAAGTGACACACTTTGTCGTCGATGAAGCCGATCAAATGCTCGATATGGGATTCTTGCCCGAGGTCGACCGCATCGCACAGGCGCTTCCTGAAAAACTACAAACGATGGTCTTCTCAGCGACGATTCCTGAGAACCTTGAACCGTTCTTGAAGAAGTACCTTCATGACCCACGCTTTGCAGAGGCGAGCCCAGAACATCGCGTCGCACCAAAAATCAAGCACCACGTGATTCCAGTACGTCACCGTGACCGTAAAGAATTGACTGTCGAAATTGCGAAAGCAATCAATCCATTCGTTTGTCTCGTGTTCACCAATACGAAACAAGAGGCAGATGAGTTGGAGACGTCGTTCCGCGAAGCAGGTCTAAACGTCGGTACGTTGCATGGTGACATGCAGGCACGTCGCCGCAAACAAGCCATCAAGGACATCAATGATGCGAAATATCAGTATGTGATTGCTACGGATTTAGCGGCTCGCGGTATCGATATTTCAGGAGTCTCTCACGTCATCAACCACGGGATTCCGAAAGACCTTGATTTCTATACGCACCGTGTCGGTCGTACGGGACGTGCGGGCGCATCAGGTGAGGCGTACACACTATATGAGGACCATGAGAATGGACCAATCAACAGACTTGAAGAACGTGGGTTCGAATTCACTCATGTGGACTTGCGCAACGGTTCGATTCAACCGATCAAGACACGTCGTCGTCGCCAAACAGACCGGAAGATGAAGGTCTCACACACGGCTCATAGTCGGATGGCCGGTGAAATCAAGAAGGCGAAGAAGAAAGTGAAGCCTGGCTATAAGAAGAAATTCAAGTATAAGTTGAAAGAGACGGCATCACGTGAGCATATGCAACAGCAACGCTCGGATCGCCGTGCAGCACGTAAGAAAAATAAACGATAATGTTTGGGAGAATCGACTTCTTGGAGTCGGTTCTTCTTTTTGTGTACACTAGAGATAGAAGATGATGAAGGGAAGATGAGGATGTTAAAAATAGGTTCACACGTTTCGGTATCAGGTAAAAAGATGTTGTTAGCAGGGAGTGAAGAGGCTGTCTCTTACGGGGCGAATACGATGATGGTGTATACAGGTGCGCCCCAAAACACACGCCGTAAACCCATTGAAGATTTAAATATTGAGGCAGCACTCAAACATATGGCCGCACATGACATCGAAGAGATTGTTGTTCACGCTCCATATATCATCAATCTCGGGAATACGACGAAACCTGAGACGTTTGAATTGGCCGTCTCTTTCTTAACTCAGGAATTAAAGCGGGCAGAAGCACTCCAAGTGGCTCGCCACGTCGTTCTTCACCCGGGCGCTCATGTCGGAGCGGGAGAAGAAATCGGTCTCGCTCGAATCATCGAAGGATTGAATGAAGTGTTGACTGGCGACGAACAAGTAAAGATTGCGCTTGAGACGATGGCAGGGAAGGGAAGCGAACTTGGTAAGACGTTTGAAGAGCTTGCGACCATCATTGATGGCGTGACGCACAATGATCGACTCTCAGTTTGCTTTGATACGTGTCACGTCCATGATGCAGGATATGACTTAGTCGGTGACTTAGACGGCGTCATTGAACAATTCGATCGCATCGTCGGACTCGACCGTCTCGGAGTGATTCATGTAAATGATTCGAAGAATGTGCGCGGTGCAAAAAAAGACCGTCATGAAAACATTGGCTACGGAGAGATTGGATTTGATACGCTAAATCGTATTATTCATCACGAGGCATTTGCGCATCTACCGAAAATTCTAGAAACGCCATATATCCCGATTAGCGAAAAAACAAAAGTCGCTCCATATAAACAAGAGATTGAAATGTTCCGTGCCAATCAATTTGATGCCGAGTGGCGTGAACGATTCACGCTCGCTCATCAATAAGCGATGAGCGTCCTACAAGTCGATCCAAAGCGATATGATGTCTGGAACGCATTCCCGACTTATTTTCTTGAACAGAGTCCGGTTTATGTAAAGGGGTCCGTGACGACACCGACAGCATTTATCGAAGTGATGGGGCATGGCATCGTGGCGGAAGCAGAGGTGTTACTTGAAGAGACGATTGAGCGACCAGACGATCCGTATTGGCTCGGAGAGAGACAGGGAGGGGTGGCGCTGTATTCCTTAGTCGACCTGTTACAACTTCATTTTCATCATCCGCTCTTGCAAGTGGGAATGTATGAGGGGGATGAACCGTACGAGTCGATTCGAACAAAATGGAATGACGGCTATCATGTACCATCGTCTAAATGGACGAAAGCGTCATATGAGGCGCACTTGTTTCGAGAAAAACTCTTAGCACCAAAGTCTCATGTGACGACTTGTGCGAGCTGTCATGTAAACCTAGCTGAACGATTTGGGAAAGAGGCGTATCACTTGATTGAGTATCACTTGACAGAGGAACGTGGCATCTGGGTTTGTCCGACCTGTCATAAAGCCATTCATACATTAGACTAAATAATAAAAGATGCCCCTTTTTGAGGGCATCTTTTATTAGAATGGCCAGTTCGATACAGCAAATTGATAAACCTTCATTCCGAGGAACACCCCGAAAATCCCAACAACTCCTGGTAATACCGGTGGGGCAGGGAGTGGCAGTTTGAGTGCAGTGAAGATGGCACCACAAATCAAGCCGGCGAGTAATGATAGTAAAATCTCCTGCATAAATAATTCCTCCATCTCTAAATGAAAGCGCTTCATAATAACTGAATCGAATTTATTATACAACGAGTTTTCTTATTTGAGAAGTCTAACATCAGTCATCCGTCATTTTCTCGTTCTCGGCCCGAAGGCGGAGCACTTCTCGTTCCGCCCAATTTGACGGTTCTCGTTCAAATACGCTAGGTATGTTGTTCCATCGACCACCCGTATATTGATGGATGATAATTTGAGATTGAATCTCTTCCTCGTTGGTCTCACGTTTCACGTATACATAGCGGCCGTCAGAACGTTGTCTTCTTGCTTTCACATTATCGACGAGTTGAAGGGCCATCATATCTTTGATGTATGTTTTATGTGATGCGTTCAAGATAGGGAAGAGTATCTCGATCCGTTTTTTCATATTTCGTGTCATCCAGTCCGCAGAGGAACAGTACAAGTCTTCTTTTCCATTTTGGTAAAAATAAAAGATTCGGGAATGTTCGAGATATCGGTCGATGATCGAGATGACTTTGATGTTTTCAGAGACCCCTTTAATTCCCGGTCGTAAGCAACAAATGCCTCGGACAATCAAATCGATTTTCACTCCCGCGGACGAAGCATCATACAATTTTGTGATGATGGCCCGGTCCGTGATCGAGTTCATCTTAGCGACGATGCGACCGTTGCCGTACTTTTCATGCAGTTTGATCTCATCATCGATTTTATTCAAGAAGAAGTCTTTCATGTCGTCAGGCGACGTCTCGAACTGATGCCAAGATGGTCGTTCCCCATAACCGGATAACCAGTTGAAAAAGTTCGTTGCATCTTCAGCGAGTTCTTCATTTGTGGTGAGGAGCCCAATGTCTGTGTACAGCTTGGCGGTTGAATCGTTATAGTTACCGGTTCCGAGATGAATGAACCGTTGCAACACACCACCTTCTAGAATGCGAACGACGAGGGTGATTTTTGAGTGTGTCTTCAGTTCTTTATAGCCGTAGATGACGTGAGCCCCGGCTTTCTCAAGTTGCTTCGCCCATTGAATGTTTTTTTCTTCATCAAAACGTGCTTTTAGTTCGACGAGGACAGTGACTTGTTTTCCGCTCTCGGCTGCATCAGTCAAGGCTTTGATGATGGGAGAGTCCCCTGAGACGCGATAGAGTGTCTGCTTGATTGCCAAGACATTCGGGTCTTTGGCGGCTTGAACGATAAAACGGACGATTGGATCGAATGAATGATACGGGTGATGGAGCAGATAATCCTGTTTAGCGATACTTTGGAATAAATCTTTGCCCGATTCAAGACCTTCTGGGATAAATGGGATCAACGTTTCATTGATCATGTCATCATATTCCATCCCGATCTGATTGTAGATCCCAAACAGGAAGGTCAAGTCGATCGGACCGTCGACAATAAAGATATCCCGGTCATGTAAGTCAAGGACGTCTTGTAGCATGAACAACAGTTCTTTTCGTAACGATCGTTGCTGTACCTCGAGTCGGATGGCAACCCCATATCTTCTCTTCTTCAACTCTTTTTCGATTTGTTTCAAGACGTCACGACTGCCCTCTTCGTGAAACGGCATGTCCGCGTTCCGCGTAATTCGGAATGGCATCGTGGACTCGACGACAAATCCTTTGAAGAGTGAGTCGATGTATTGAATGATCAAATCCTCAAGTAAAATCAAATCGGTATGTTCTTCATCATCGGTAGGTAGTTCCAGATACCGCGGAAGAACGGATGGCACTTGAACGAGGGCGAGTCGTTTTTTTCGTTCGCCATTCGAGGCAATCTCGACAGCAATATTCAGTGACTTAGATAAGAGCATTGGGAACGGACGATAGGCGTCGACTGCAATCGGTGTCAGGACAGGGAATACGTGCGTTCGAAAGTACTCTTTCACGAAATCTTGTTGGGTCTTGTTCAAATGTTTCGTCCGTAAGAAGCGGACGTGCTGATTCGATAACTGTTTTGTGATTTTTTTATATGTCGCATATTGCGTCTCGACGAGTTCTTGCGCTCGCACCGAAATGGATTTGATCTGCTGTTTTGGAGTGAGGCCCGTCTTGTCTTCCGGACGGTTGAACCCGGCGAGGACCTCATCTTTCAATCCACCGACTCGTACCATATAAAATTCATCAAGGTTAGAACTAAAAATCGCCAAAAATTTCAATCGTTCCATCAATGGATTTCGTTCATCCATCGCCTCCTCGAGGACACGCTCGTTAAAGTCGAGCCAGCTGAGTTCACGGTTGTTAAAATGTTCATTCGTATATTCGGGCATGGTTACTCCTCCTCGCTCAAGACAATCTCAATCGATTGAGCAATTGCGCGTTCTAAATGCTTTTTATGGCGAGTGCTTCGCTGCAACTCAAAACGTGCGGAACCATTCGTATCTAGCGTAAGTGTGAGACCGTCCTTTGTACTAGCAACATGGATGTCCGTCACGATCTGACGCTCCGTCAAGTCGAGGGCATCGACGAGTTTTACGATCGAGCCTAGTAGTTCTAAACTCTTCAATAACTTTTGATCAAACCATTTCGGGAAAGCCTCGATATGTTGTTCCAATACTCGTTTTGATTTGAAGGATGTGACGAGGGCAAGAGCGAGTCGATCCTCGTTGTTTAGTCCTTTGAAATCGTTTGTGGTGATCAGATGGAACGTGTGGTCACTCTTATTGTTGTGATCGATATATTCACCGACATAGGCAAGGCGGCAGGCACCTTCAAGAAGACCAGGCTCAAATGGTTTCGGTTTAATCGCTTTCACTTCAATTAATCCGGTATACAACTGTCGGGCCAATCGGATGAGATGTTGATGACGAGTCGGGTTCACGTCGTATTGTTTTTCAAAATGACGAAAACTTTCTTCTTTCACATCGGCAAAACGAACTTTATCATGCTCATGTAAATAGTTTTCATAGAAGAGACCTTCACGGAGTCCATTGTTACTCATCGTGAACTCAGGTACTTTCAAATATTTAGCGAGCTCGCCGATTGCTGTCACGGCAGGCGCGATGATGTCGACCCGGTCTTTTGACAGCCCATCCAAACGTCCGAGTTGTTTGCTCGACATTCCGACGAGTTCATCTATGACGTCCTCCAACTGTTCAGCAGAAATCGTATACTGATGGATTCCTTCAAGCGGGAAGTTCGATATGGTCTGTTCGACCCGGACTAAGTTACGAGCCGTCCCACCGACACCGACAAGTGGGACACCATGTGGTTCGAGCCATTCAATTTCTTTGAATGCCTTCTTTAAGTATGCGGTCAACGCTTTCCGCTCGTCTTTCGTCATCGTCTCATCTTTCATGAATTCTTTCGTTAACGTCACGGCACCGAAAGGGAAACTGTGATAGAAGACGAGTTCGCGATTCTGAAAATATGTGACTTCCATTGATCCCCCACCAATATCGACAGAATATCCATCTTCCACATAGGTAGAGTTGACGATGGCCGAATATCCGTAAAATGCTTCTTCGTAATCGCTCAACAGGCGGATGGTCATCCCAGTAGATTGTTTGACATTCTGCAAAATCTCATCTGAGTTATTTGCGTTTCGAATGGCTGCTGTCGCTACTGGGAGCACATCGGTAACGTGATGATGGTCGTTCAACTCTTTAAAGTGACGTAACGTATCGATGAGTGAAGCGATTCCTTCTTCAGTCATTTCATTCGCATCACTAATATGGCTGGACAATCGCGCGACTTCTTTCACATTTAACCGTTCGAAGTATTGTCCTTCCTCGTTCACTTCGAAGATGACGTTTCGAATCGAGTTGGATCCGATATCAATAACTGCCAGTTTCTTTTCCATAAAACCATTCCCTTCATAATACTAGTGTAATCGACAAGGTTTTGAACGAACATACGATTTACGTGAATTTTACCATTTGGCTAGATGAAACCGGTCTTGCTTGAAGGTATGCGTGATATTCTGTATAATACAAACGCCTAGAAAGTAGAAATGATTACGATTTAACATATGAGAGAAGGGATTAGATGACTACATCTGTCGTCAAATTAAACGAGGTGTCTTATTTCTATGATGGGACACCGGCCTTACAAAACGTATCGATTGATATTCGGCAAGGGGACTTTGTCGCAATCGTCGGAGAAAACGGTTCTGGGAAGTCGACTTTGATTCGAACCATTCTTGGATTACTGAACCCACAGCAAGGGTCGGTCGAATTGTTCGGCCTGCCCATTTCGCAGTTTAAAGATAAGTCTCGTATCAGTTACGTTTCCCAAAAAGCGGCTTCCTTTAACTCGGGATTCCCGGTTACCGTCGAAGAAGTAGTCGCGATGGGTAGATATGGACGTCTCGGTTTATTCAAACGTTTGAAGATGGAAGACCAGGCAGCGATTCAAAATGCGTTACAAACAGTCAATATGTGGCAGTATCGTCATCGGAAAATTGGAGATCTATCCGGAGGACAACAACAGCGCGTCTTTATCGCCCGAGCGATGGTCAACCAACCTGATCTATTGATTCTCGATGAGCCGACCGTCGGTGTGGACCAAAAGCACTTACAAGATTTTTATGAAGTCTTGCATATGCTTCGTGAACATACGACTTGTACGTTCGTCCTCGTCACCCACGATTTAAACGTGGTGACCGACCTCGTCACAAAAGTCGTCCATCTCGACCGCGGACGATTGGCATGTAATTGCGGACTGAGAGAATACAGCGAGCTCGGAGAACTCGCATCGTCCATCAAACCTTATCCTGTTAAAGTACTTGTTCACGAGGGAACGACATGATCACAGATCTTTGGACATATAGTTTTTTACGTTATGCGTTCATTGCAGCACTTGTGATCGGGTTTACCGCTCCGCTCATCGGTTCATTTATCGTGGTGAGACGGATGAGCTTGATTGCCGATGCATTGTCACACATGACGCTTGCCGGAATTTCATTCAGTTTATTTCTCGGACAATATATCGCTCTATTCGCTGATCTCAACCCCCTTTATATGGGAACGCTCATCTCTGTATTGGCGGCGTTAGGGCTCAACTGGCTTCGAGGGAAATATGTGCACTTCCAGGAACTATCCATTCCGATCATGATGTCCGCAGGAATGGGACTCAGTGCCATCTTTATCTCGCTATCGCGAGGATTCTCGGTCGACTTGTCCACACTCTTGTTCGGGTCGATCTCTGCCGTGAGTCAGTCGGACATCACATTGATTGTCAGTGTGGCCGTCTTGACGTTTCTTGTGATCTTAATCTTCTATAAGCAGTTGTTGTTCTTATCGTTTGATGAAGAGCAGGCAAAAGTGTCGGGATTACCGAGTACGATGCTTCATCTGTTATTCATGTTCATCGTAGCGCTTGTGATTGCCGTCAGCATGCGAATTGTCGGAACGCTTCTCGTATCAAGCTTGATTACGTTACCCGTCGCAGCGGCGCTACGCTTTACATCGAGCTTCAAACAGACCATTCTCTGGTCCATCATCTTCGGAGAGGTCGCGACAATTGGTGGGCTCGTCCTTGCGTATGATCTCGATGTCGCTCCAGGCGGTGTCATCGTATTGATTGCGGTCGGTATTTTAGCAGCCGTCATGGCACTTGAGAAAGTCATGAGTTTCAAGAAAAAGGAGGTACAACATGAATGAGACTGAACAATTGAATCGTCTGCGTGCATCTTCTTTAAAAGTGACGCCGAAACGTCTTGAAATGTATGCTTATCTCTCTGAAGAAGATCGATATATCAGTGCGAAGGAAGTACTCGAGTACATGCGAGACAAACATCCGACGATGAGTTTTGACACGGTATATCGCAACTTGAAGTCGTTCGCGGAGGAAGGGTTACTTGAAGCGACGGAACTCGATGGTGAGAAATCCTTTCGAGTCACCTGCAGTGCGGCACATCACCATCATCATTTGATCTGTCGGAGCTGCGGGAAGACGAAACTGCTCGATTTATGTCCGATGCGCTTCGTAGAGGCGCTCGACCCTGAATTTGAAGTGGTCGATCATAAATTTGAGATATATGGGTATTGTAAAGAATGTAAGCAAAAGGGATTGATTTGATTCAATCCCTTTTTTGTATCGAAGGGGGAGGTCAGATGATCTATACAGCTGCTGAAATCAAGCAGATTGATCGCACAGCGATTCAAAATGGGATGCCCGAAGAGGTGTTGATGGAGCGAGCGGCCTCGGCGATTGTGCCTCACATTCGAATTGAATCGCAGGCTACCATTTTGGTGATTTGTGGGACGGGCAACAACGGTGGGGACGGTTGGGTCGTCGCTCGAGAACTTGCTATGAGAGGGCATGAGGTCAGCGTATGGTCACCGTTAGGGAAAAGTAAGTCTGAGGCGGCTGCAATACACGCTTCCTACGCCTCCGCATTTGTTCACCTTGTGGAGCGGCCGATTGAAACAGATGTCATCATTGATGCCCTGTTCGGTGTCGGATTGTCCGGTCCCGTGACTGGTCACGCGCGGGAAGTGATTGAATGGGTGAATCATCAATCGACGCCGGTCATCTCGATTGACGTACCGTCAGGCATACCGAGTGATCACACTCGTGACTTTGATGACATGGCGATTCGGGCGACATATACGTATTCGTTACACGGTTTCAAGCGTTCGACATTCTTAAATCGGACGGCTCCGTTCTATGGCAAAGTGGAACGGGTTGATATCGGACTCCCGCATACATCCGATTGGAAGGTGTTGACCGAAACTGATTTCGATCGATCTCTTTTGGGGCGTGATCAATTCAGCCATAAGACGACATATGGACATGGGATGCTCATCGGAGGGAGTCGTCATTTTCTCGGTGCACCATTCTTGGGTGGTCGTGCTGCAACTCGTTCTGGCATTGGCTTATTGCGTCTATCCATTCCACGCGAAGCGAGCCCGCTCATCTCAACATTACCTGAAGCGATGTATCAGCAACACACCGATGTGGTGGAACAATCGTACGATGCACTGGCCATCGGTCCCGGAATGGTCGAAGGGGAGGCCTTGAATCTCATCTGGCAATACGCGAAACAGCAGCCCTGTCCTGTCATTTTGGATGCTGGGGCATTGTCGACGAAACGACTGGAAACTCGGGGGCCGCTCACGCTTACACCGCATCCAGGTGAATTTTCAAGATTGACCGGTAAATCGGTCGAAGAGATTGAGGCAGACCGCTTCTCCATCGCTTGTGAGTTCGCGAAACGACACCGGGTCCATTTGATTTTGAAAGGCACGTATACGCTCATCGTCACACCTGACGGAACAGGTGCCGTCAATACTGTTGAAGCGTCGGCGTTAGCGAAAGGTGGAAGTGGGGACGTGTTGACTGGCATCCTTCTGGCGCTATGGGCTAGAAAAGAAAAACCTTCGTCACCGAACGAGCAAGCGGTGCTATGGCATGCGCTCGCTGCCAAGTCGATTAGCCAGACGATACACCCCGCAAGTGTACTCGCAAGCGATTTAATCGAAGAGCTCGGACGAATGTAAAAGGCAAGCCCGATTGCGTCGGGCTTGCCTTTTAACGTTGCTGTAGAACGATTTGTTTCTCCAATTGCGCGACATGGTAATGCGCCTCACGCCATGTCGAAATGCGAGTTACGCCCTCTGGTAACGTCTTACGATTATAGGGTGCGTCGAATAGGAGTACGGGAATTGACGTTTCTTCATGAATCGAGATGGCATTCTCATACCGGTCTTCCATAAACAGTTCGAGTGACAAGTCTTTGACGACATTGATTTTATCGTGAGAACCGGTCATGACCAACGAATCGAGTGGCAAGCGATGCTGTTTGATCCATTCTTCCGTAACCGGTCGAACCGCCTCACTTCGGGCCGTGACGTAGTGCAGGTGATGCTGCTGCTTTAATTCCCATAACACATCCAACACATCAGAGTGCGGAAGAGAACGACGGTAAATCGCTTCTTCATGCCCCTCTTCAATCATAAACTTCCAAAATTCATGTTGTTCCATCGTCGTATACGTGTGTAACTCGTACTCGGTCGCACGATGATAGTCAATTGAATAGCCGAGTGATTCATTCATATATAGAAAACAACTTTTAGGATCTGTAACGGTTCCATCCAAATCAATGCCGATTCGCATCTCATCACTCCTCCTCACATGCCCTCTATTCTATCAAAAACCCGTACGGTTGCAACCGTACGGGCATGAGATTCATTAATTTGATTGGTTTGCGAGCTCTTGTTCTTCGCGCTCACGTTCCGCCATTTTTTCAGCGGCGATCGCATCGATTTCTTTTTTCAATTCTTCGACCATCGTCGCCTCAGGCACTTTGCGGATAATCTTTCCGTGACGGAAGAGAAGTCCTTCGTTACGTGCGCCTGCGATTCCGATGTCTGCTTCACGAGCCTCACCTGGTCCGTTTACCGCACATCCGAGAACAGCGACTTTAATGTTGACGTTGATGTTTTGAATGTATTCTTCTACCTCTTTTGCAATCGAAATCAAATCAATTTCAATTCGTCCACATGTCGGACAAGAGATCAAAGTCGCGGCATTTGCCGCAAGTCCGAATGACTTGAGCACTTCTTTCGCAACTTTTACTTCTTCCACCGGGTCATCTGAAAGTGAAACTCGAACCGTTGAACCGATTCCAAGAGACAGAATCGCACCGAGTCCAGCAGCCGATTTGAGTGAACCGGAGAAGAGTGGACCTGACTCTGTGATTCCGACGTGAAGTGGGTAATCGAACGTCTTCGCAGCGAGTGTGTATGCTTCAAGAGCAAGGTTTACGTCTGAAGCTTTGAGCGAGATGATCGTGTTGTAGAAGCCGAGGTCCTCGAGAATCTTCACGTGGTGCATCGCGCTCTCGACCATACCTTGCGCGGTCGGATATCCATACTTTTCAAGGAATTGTTTTTCTAATGAACCGGCATTGACCCCGATTCGAATTGGAATCCCTTTTGCTTTCGCCGCGTTGACGACGGCCTCTACTTTCTCACGGCGGCCGATGTTACCCGGGTTGATCCGGATTTTATCGACGCCACTTTCGATGGCTTTTAAAGCAAGCTTGTAGTCGAAATGAATGTCGACGACGAGCGGGATGTTGATGCGGCTCTTAATTTCTGCAAGTGCGTCAGCTGCACGTTCGTCTGGACAAGCCACGCGAACGACTTGGCAACCAGCTTCCTCAAGACGTTTGATCTCGGCGACTGTCGCCTCGACGTCATGCGTTTTCGTAGTGGTCATAGATTGAATAATGACTTCGTTCGATCCTCCGATAATCAAGTTACCGACGCGGACCGGACGTGTTAATGAACGATGCAAAATTTCTGACATATACGTAATCTCCTTCTTTTGGAAAGAATCCAATCGATTTAAGATGATAGGGTTTCTTCATTATCATAACGAAAAGAATGTGAAAAAGCATCTAGGATGCGTGACGGATGTGTGCTCTTTACAAACTCTAACGCTATCTTAACATCTACTTCATAATTTTCCACCGTCTCAAGACCGATATATAGGCGAGATTAGAAAAAGAGGTGGCATCTGTGAAGTGGAACTTTAAACAAAATCCAGTCAAGAGGAAGAGACCGTTGCACGAGGCACGTCAGTATCCTAAATTGGCCAACCGACTCCAGTGGACGCTCATGCCAATTGTCTTACTCGTCTTCGCGCTCACATTCGGGTGGTTCGCAATCAAATCTGAGCAACTCTTGGCATCAGAAATCGAGCAACGGCTCATGCGAGAAGTCACTGTCATGCGAGAATCGATTAAAACGTCATATAGTGCCTACGTTGCGAATGAGAAACAGTTGGCACGCTCGCTGAAGTCAGCCTATATGCAACAGGCTTCAATCTTATCGGGGGATGAGTTTGATGCGGCACAATTTTTAGTGCGTGATCAAGCAATTGAACAGCTGACTGGGAAGGAAAGCATAGCGACAGAGAAATTGATCGGCAAGTTGTCGAACAGTTCTGAAGCGGAAGTGAAAGAAACTGAAACGTTATTAGTGGCTTCTGTCCCGATACCTGAACTAAAAGCGGATTACGTCCTTGTCGTTACGAAAGAATCAGTTTTGGGTCCGATGAGTTCGCTACGCCAACATATCGCCTTCATCGTATTGATTGCGATGGTTGGCGTGATGGTCCTCTTCACACGGTTGATTCACCGTGAAGTGAAACCACTCAGTGTGTTGGCTGATTCGTTACGAAGTGCCGTGGCATCACGCCGATTCGATGATGTCACACTTGGATCGAAGTCAAAAGAGATTCATATGTTAGAAACAGAGTTCAACGCGTTCATCACGCTTTGGAATCAATCGATGTCCATGATGGGAAAAACGGCAACGGCGTTCAATCAAAGCTTACCTGTCTTTAAACAAGAATTACGTAACAGTCACGAACAGGTGGAGCAGTTTCGGGAAGTGGCGGCTACGGTTGAATCGACGAGCTATTCATATCAATCGGTGACAAACGGCTCTACATCTAAAATGAAAGATGTGACGCGACAAATCGAAGCGCTTGAACAGCAAATCACGAGTGTGGACGAGCGAGGGAATCAATTGAAGTCTATTTTACATGAAGAACTTGAGACGTTCTCTTCTGTAAGAGACGTGAGTGATTACGTCGAGAAACAAGTGGAGTCGATTCAGAGACGACTTCTTGAGAGTGAGACGAATTCTTCGAAGGCAGATGTTGCGCTGAAAAGTATCTTATCCGTATCGGCGGCAACAAAGATGTTATCGTTAAACGCATCGATTGAAGCGGCACGAGCAGGAGAGCACGGCAAAGGATTTGCTGTCGTTGCCAGTGAAGTTGGGAATTTGGCGAAGATGACAAACGAATCGACGCTTTTAGCGGTCAGTGCCATCGAAGCATTAAACACAGAACGAACGGACCTGCTATCTGAAGTTAATGACTTCATTAAAGAAGTTCACCATTTAAAAGATGCCGTTAGTCGTGTCGAGTCAGGAATTGAAACCATCGATCGTGAGATAAAAGTACAGCTTGACGAATTTCAAGCGATTACGGTCCATACATCGAGTACGGGCCAGCAGCTGGTTCATTTAATGGAATCGAATGAACAATTGCGCGAAATCAGTTCATTGCTTGAACGAAAATTGATTGAATTGAATACAGGTGTCGATCGCTGGTCAGATGTTCAGCTTGCCCTTCAAGACGCGGGAACGAATCTTGGAGACCAAAGTGAAGCATTGAATCAGACGCTAAAGGAACTGTCACCAACATAAAACAACGTCGGGCTCAAGAGGCCCGACGTTGTTTTGGTTGTGGTACTTTTGTTAGCGGAAAACTGATATAGCCGAGACCGATTATAAAGCCGAGGGTCAGGAAATCGGGATTCAAATGATAGAAGATGACCAATAACAAGGTTGGGATGAGTGTCATCGCCACAGCATATGGCCAGGCTTGACGATAAGCCCATTTGTTCTTTGAATAGATTTTCGTAAACAGTTGGACATACAATGCCATGAGTGCAACCCAAATCAAATAGAAGAAGAAGATGGCGAAGCCGTGCAAGAATAGCCACATCGGGATGAAAAAGTCAGGACGAATCACGAAAAAGTCTAGTATGGTAATGACGAGAGTTAAGATGAATGTGGCGCCCATGTAGGCATGGAGCGGAGCTAGACGAAGTCGAAGTGCGCGTTTCGATGGGACTAGGCTCGTTTGAAGAAACGTCAAAATGGTAGAGAGCATACTAAAAACTCCAATCTGTTATATTACAGTAAGCCGATAATCTAAAATAATGGTACAGTGTTTTAATAAAACTTTTACATTAAACGTGTTTACATGATACTGCCGATGAAGGCATAATGAGTAGGGCATTAAAAACCAAGCAAATCCAACCAATTCTTAATTAAAAGGAGTACAAAAATCGTGGAATACAATTTGCAAGAAATGTTATTCATGTTTTTTGGAGGTCTAGGGATCTTCCTCTTCGGGATCAAATCGATGGGAGACGGACTCCAAAAGTCTGCAGGGAATCGCCTGCGAGACATCCTTGATAAGTATACAACGAATCCATTCCTCGGTGTACTCGCCGGGATTATTGTGACAGTATTGATTCAATCATCTTCAGGTACAACCGTCATTACGGTCGGACTTGTTAGCGCCGGGTTCATGACACTCCGTCAAGCAATCGGGGTCATCATGGGGGCGAACATCGGTACGACGGTGACGGCGTTCATCATCGGATTCGATGTTGGTGCATATGCGCTTCCAATCATTGCAATCGGTGCAGTATTGTTGTTCTTCTTTAAAAAAGAAAAATTACAACACCTCGGTCAAATCTTCTTTGGCTTCGGGATGTTGTTCTATGGACTTGAATTGATGGGAAGTGGGATGAAACCACTTCGTTCAAGCGAATATTTCATCGACTTGACGCAATCAATGAGTGACAATCCGTTCCTCGGTGTCATCGTTGGTACAGTATTTACCGTGATTGTTCAATCATCGTCTGCGACGATCGGAATCTTGCAAGAACTATATGCTGGTGGTTCCATCGATTTAGGTGCTGCTTTACCGGTATTGTTCGGTGATAACATCGGAACAACGATCACGGCGATTTTGGCATCGATTGGTGCATCAGTTGCCGCACGTCGTGCAGCAGCGGCACACGTCATCTTTAACTTGATTGGTACGACAATCTTTATGATCTTGTTAGTTCCGTTCACAAACTATATCTATTGGATCACAGATCTCTTAGCAATCGAAGATAAGATGCAAATTGCATTCGCACACGGTACGTTTAACGTCGTCAACACATTGATCCAGTTCTGGTTCATCGGAACGATTGCTTGGATTGTGACGAAATTGGTCCCGGGTGAAGACTCAATCGTTGATACGAAAGCACAACATTTAGATCCGATCTTCATTCAACAGTCGCCTTCGATTGCAGTCGAGCAAGCGAAATATGAAGTCATCCGTATGGGAGATTTCGCAAAACTTGGTCTTGATGAAGCACGCAACTATTTGACGACTGGCGACAAGAAGCACGCTGAAAAGTCGGCACATATCGAAGAAGCATTGAACTCGTTGAATGCGAAGATTACAGATTACCTCGTGAAGTTGGCTGCTGTTGATTTGACGGAACAAGAGTCACAGGAGCACAAAACGCTCATGCATGCCATCAACGATATCGAGCGAATCGGTGATCACGTTGAGAACATCATTGAGTTGATTGATTATAAGACAGCTACGAAAGTGACACTTTCGGCAGATGCACAAAAAGAATTGACTGAAATGTACGACCTCACACGTGCAACGTTAGAGAAATCTCTTCAGACGTTGGCGAGCGGCGACATGGTTGAAGCACGTAAAGTCATTGAAATGGAAGCGAAACTCGACATGCTCGAGCGTCAATTCCGTAAGAACCACGTCGTTCGTTTGAACACAGGTGCTTGTGATGGGCAAGCAGGTATGTTCTTTGTTGATATGCTCTCGAACTTGGAGCGAATCGGTGACCATGCCATGAACATCACGGAAATCACACTCGAAGATGCAAACGAAGTAACCGTATAAATCAGGAGCACTCCAAATGAAATTTGGGGTGCTTTTCTTATTTGGCAAGGAATACTCCTTGACACTCTAGGACATATTCAGTATATTATTACTGTATAACAACATGGCGGTGTAGCTCAGCTGGCTAGAGCGTACGGTTCATACCCGTGAGGTCGTGGGTTCGACTCCCTCCGCCGCTATTTATAAGGACCCTTAGCTCAGCTGGTTAGAGCAGACGGCTCATAACCGTCCGGTCGTAGGTTCAAGTCCTACAGGGTCCATTCGTAAGCGACGTCACATTGTGAACGTCGCTTTTTGTTTTCAATTTAAAATTGCTGGGTAAATACTCGTTAGCATTTTGTTTTTTGAAAAATATGAAATGAGGCGGACAAAATGGAACGAAACCACACCATGATGCAATTTTTTGAATGGCATGTCGAGGCAGATCAAAAGCATTGGAAGCGACTAAAAGAAAGAGCAGCCGACTTAAATAAAGCAGGAATCACTGCGCTATGGCTACCACCTGTCACAAAAGGGCAAAGTGATCAAGATACCGGTTATGGAATCTATGACTTATATGATTTGGGCGAGTTCGATCAAAAAGGGTCCATTGCCACAAAATATGGAACGAAAAAAGAACTACTTGAAGCAACGACCTATTGTCAACAAGAACTTGGGATGCAGATTTATATGGATGTCGTCATGAATCATAAAGCCGGGGCGGATGCGACCGAGAAGTTTGAAGTGTTAGAAGTCGATCCCGACGACCGTACGAAAGTCCTCTCGGATGAAGCGTTTGAAATCGAAGGGTGGACAAAATTTGATTATGAAGCTCGTGATGGGAAATATTCTTCATTTAAATGGGACTTCACACATTTTAACGGAACGGATTATGATGCGGCGACTGATCGTTCCGGTATTTTCTTTATCGTTGGAGAAAACAAAAGATGGAACGATAACGTCGACGATGAATTCGGTGTCTATGACTATTTAATGTTTGCGAACATCGACTACCACCATCCCGATGTGCGCGAAGAAGTGTTGAATTGGGGGAAATGGTTCATCGAAGAGACGAAATGTGATGGATTCCGTCTTGACGCCATTAAACACATCAACTATGACTTTGTAAAAGAGTTCAGTCAGACGATGCGGGAAGAGAAAGGTGACCAATTCTATTTTGTCGGCGAGTTTTGGAAATCTGACCTTGATGCCTGTCGTGAATTTCTCGATAACATCGATTACCATGTCGATTTATTCGATGTCCCACTCCATTACAAATTACATCAAGCCTCAGAGGAAGGGGCCGCGTTTGACATGCGAACCATTTTTGATGATACGCTCGTTCAGTCACACCCGCTTCATTCCGTGACGTTCGTAGATAATCACGATTCACAACCCGAGGAGGCGCTTGAGTCATGGGTGAAAGATTGGTTCAAGCAAATCGCCTATGGTCTTGTCTTACTTCGTAAAGATGGTTATCCATGTGTCTTCTATGGCGATTACTACGGTATAGACGGTCCTCACCCGACTGATGGGATGAAGCTCGCCATTGATACGCTTCTGTATGCACGCCGAGAGAAAGCGTACGGGGAGCAGGATGATTACTTTGATGATGCAAACGTCATCGGGTGGGTACGAAAAGGTGTGGAGGAAATCGAACGTTCCGGATGTGCCGTCCTCATTTCAACTTCTGATGAATCTCAAAAGAGAATGTTTGTCGGGGAAGAACGTGCCGGTGAAACATGGGTCGATTTAACGAATACATTGAATGATCGAATTGAGATTGATGAAGAAGGATTTGGGGTATTTAAAGTGTCGGCGGGGTCGATTTCAGTTTGGGCATTGCCAGAAGAAGATGTTGAATAAAGCATTACAATTGAGTCGACCGTCACATATCTGTTACATTTAAGACGAACGTTGTTCAAAACACTTTTAAGGGGGATTTTAGTAATGGCTAAATTTGAATTACCACAACTTGATTACGCATATGATGCACTCGAACCACACATTGATGCACGCACGATGGAAATCCACCACACGAAACACCACAACACTTACGTCACGAACGTAAACAATGCACTCGAAGGAAAAGATGTGGAGTACTCTTCACTCGAAGACTTGCTTCAAAAAATCGATTCGCTTCCTGCTGACATTCAAACAGCTGTCCGCAACAACGGTGGCGGTCATTGGAACCACTCGTTCTTCTGGAAGCTCTTGAAGAAAAATGAGAACGGTACTCCGTCTGGCGACCTCGCTGCTGCAATCGATGAGTCGTTCGGTAGCTTCGATGGGTTTAAAGACGAATTCACGAAAGCTGCAACAACTCGCTTCGGTTCAGGCTGGGCTTGGCTCGTTGTGAAAAATGGTAAACTCGAAGTCACGTCTACTCCAAACCAAGACTCACCAATCATGGAAGGTGTTACACCGATCCTCGGTCTTGATGTGTGGGAGCATGCTTACTACTTGAACTACCAAAACCGTCGTCCTGACTATATCAACGCATTCTTCCATGTCATCGATTGGGATTATGTGGCGACATTGTACGCTGACGCAAAATAAGTTTGTCTTACCCGAGGTTCTGATATGAATCTCGGGTTTTTTTATGGTTTTCATTAATTTGTAAACAAATTATGATATAGTGAAAATCGGACAAAACGACAGGGATTCCTGTCCTCTATAATATAGAAGGAAATGAACGTGGAGGGAGTTAACGGATTTGGCTAAAAATCGGGTAAAAGTGCCGAAAAAACGGCGAAACCACTTACCGTTACGCTTGAATTTACTATTTTTCATCGTCTTCATTCTATTTGCGACCCTCATTTTTAGGTTAGGTGTCGTCCAAATCGTGAATGGTGAATTGATTGCTCGGGAAGTACAGAAAACGGAGTCGAGTAAAATTAAATATGAAGTGCCGCGAGGGAAAATATACGACCGGAACGGTCAAGTACTGGCGGATACGATTTCAAACTACTCAGTCATGTATCGTCGCTCTCAAGTGACAAAGACGGATGAACGGTTGGACGTTGCGAAAAAGTTGGCGGAAATCGTCGACATTCCGAAAGAAGACCGCAAAATGACGGAGCGAGACCGGAAGGATTACTGGATTGCAACGAATCCGGAATTGGCGCAAGAACGGACTCAAGCGCTATTGGAAGAATTATCGGAAGAGGAGCGGGCCGCATTGTCTAACCAAGACGTGGACCGACTCTTGCTTGACTCGATTACAGAAGAAGAGATCACGTTTGATGACGCGACAGAAGAAATCATCGCCATTAAACACAACATGGAGAGCGGCTATGCACTCGACCCACAGGTCATCAAAATCGGTGCAAGCCCGAAAGAGATGGCGGTCATCGAAGAGAACTTAGAGCAGTTGCCTGGGGTGAGTGTCGAACCGTACTATCAACGGGACTATCCGTATGATGAGACGTTCAAAAGTTTCCTGGGAAGTTATCGTCAAATTCCGGCGGAACAACGTGCGTCTTATCAAGCGAAAGGTTACGGGTTGAACGACCGGGTCGGTACCTCATACTTGGAACAACAGTATGAAGATGTCCTTCGTGGAACGCCGGCCTATGATGTGTTCACCACGTACAAAGGGGAACCGGTAGGTGAACCGACACGAGTGAGTGGGAATCCAGGGAAAGATATCGTCTTATCGACCGACATCGAGTTCCAAAAAGAAGTCGATGAGATCTTGAAAAAGGCGATTCGCGCAGGACGCTCTGGAAGTCCTCATTTCGACCGAGCGTTTGCGGTCGTCATGAATCCGCAAACGGGTGAATTGCTCGCTCTGTCTGGACAAGAACTCGATTTGGAAACGAACGAATTCAAGGATGTGTCGACCGGTACGGTGCTTCGTGCCAGCCAAATCGGATCAACCATCAAAGGGGCGACGGTCGCCTATGGATTTGAAGAAGGCGTCGTCAAACCGGGAGAATATATTTATGATGCACCGATTCGAATCGGTTCGTCAGTGAAAGCTTCCTACCGAAATATGGGGAACATCAACGACTTAGATGCACTTGCGATGTCATCGAACATCTATATGTTCCAAATTGCGTTGCGTCTGGCTGATTATTACTCGACAGGTCAAATTGTCGGAGAAAATGTCACGCAGGCGTTTGAAACGATGGAACACTACTATAAACAATTCGGTCTCGGAATCGAGACAGGGATTGACTTACCGTTCGAGTCGACCGGATTCCGGAGTATCCCGGACCGTGTCACACTTCTGATGGATATGTCGATTGGACAGTATATTTCTTATACTCCGATTCAATTGGCGCAATATACGTCAGCATTGGCGAACGGTGGCTATCGTGTCCAACCACACTTGCTAAAAGAAATCATTGAGCCAGGTTCGCTTGATGAGAACAACAAGCAAGTCGTGAGCACGTTCCAACCGAATGCGTTGAATAAAGTCGATATCCAGGATGAATATATCGAGCGGGTCCGTGAAGGGTATCGTCAAGGGGTTGAATCTTCTTCCGGTTCGTCTCGCATTTTACAGGAGACCGGTATGACGGCTGCAGGTAAAACCGGAACTGCCCAAGCGATTGCGGAGGGCGCAGACGGTCAGGCGAAACGAAATGCGAACGGAGAACCGATCAAGACATTGAACTCAAACCATGTCGGTTGGGCACCGTTCGATGACCCGGAAATCGCCTGGGCAATTATCATGCCTGGACTTGAGGCGGAAGGAATCAACACGCGGGTCGCACACGACATCATGAAAGCTTACTTTAATTTAGAAGATGTCAATGCAATGCTTCAGTAAAAGAAGTCACTTCGGTGACTTCTTTTTTTGTCTTTACAATTCTTTTACGTTCCGTTTATTTCTCGTTAATAGAAGTTCATTAGGATATTAATTGTAGGACAGAACAACAAATCCACAACAAAAATCAAAGCAAACTCAAGGAGGACGTCACAAATGTCTTGGATGAAAAAATCAGCTTTACTCGCTTCAATCACTTCAGTCGCACTCGTAGGTGCTGCTTGTGGGAACAATGAAGAAGGTGGCGCTGCTGAAGGCGGCGATGCGCTCTCAGGAAAAGTCGTCATGGACGGATCATCAACTGTATTCCCAATCATGGAAGCAGTCGCAGAAGAATATTCAGCTGAACAACCAGAAGTTGAAGTGACAGTCGGTGTCTCTGGTACGGGTGGTGGCTTCAAACGTTTCGTGATGGGAGAGACAGACTTCTCAAACGCATCACGTGAAATCAAAGAAGAAGAAGCAGCCGAAGCTGAGAAAAACGGTGTGGAATTCACGCAACTCTCAGTTGCACTTGATGGACTTTCGCTCGTTGTAAACCCAGCGAACGATTGGGCACAAGATATCACGATTGAAGAATTGAATAAGATGTGGACGGACACGAACATCAAGACGTGGAAAGACGTTCGCTCAGACTGGCCAGATGAGGAGATCTCATTCTTCGCACCAGGTAAAGACTCCGGAACTTACGATTTCTTCGACGAAAAAGTATTGAATGAAACAGATATTCGTCAAGATGCGCAATTGTCAGAGGATGACAACGTACTCGTCACAGGTGTAGCCGGAACAGAGGGAGCAATCGGATTCTTTGGATTCGCATATTACCTTGAGAACAAAGACACACTTCGTGCATTAAATGTTGAGGGCGTTGAGCCAACACATGACACGATTAACGATTTGTCTTATCCGCTCTCACGTGAAATTTACACGTACGTCAACAACGCTTCGTTGAAAGACAAAGAGCAGGTTGCGGACTTCGCACGCTTCATGAACGAAAATGCAGCCGATCTTTCTGAAGAAGTCGGTTACGTGAAAATGGAACAAGGCCGTTACGACGAAAACATGAAGATGATCGACGAAATCGCTGGAGAATAAGATGATAGGTGGCAGAAGGTGAGACACGGTCTCGCCTTCTCGCCATGCTTTCTAGTATGAAGAGGTAGGGAGCGATACACGAGATGAATGAACCGAACAACAAGCTTTCGATTCGAGAGATGATTCAACAAAATAAACAAAAGAAATATAGTACGACGAACGTGTTTGATAAAATCATGCCGTTCTTATTATTCTTGAGCGCATTCGTATCGGTCGTCACGACCATTGGTATTGCGTTCACACTAGGCTTTGAGCTATTCAAGTTCTTTGAACGAGTCCCTGTCGCAGAATTTTTAGGATCGACAGAATGGTACCCGCTTAGTGCAGATCAGCGCTTCGGGGTATGGGCCCTTGTGATGGGAACACTCCAAATTACTGTGATTGCGATGATTGTAGCCGTCCCACTCGGTTTGGCGTCTGCGATTTACTTAAGTGAATACGCCTCTGAACGGGCACGACGTGTGTTGAAACCAATTCTAGAAGTGTTGGCCGGTGTGCCGACGATTGTATTCGGTTTCTTCGCCTTGTCATTCATTACACCGATTTTGCAAGCACTCATCCCGGGACTTCAAATTTACAATGCACTCAGCCCAGGGATTGTCGTCGGGATTATGATTATTCCGATGATTGCCTCGATTTCTGAGGATGCAATGAGTGCTGTTCCGAAGAAAATTCGGGACGGTGCGCTCGGTTTAGGTGCGACACGTCTTGAAGTGGCGACGAAAGTTGTCATGCCTGCAGCGACGTCTGGGATTATTGCCTCTATCGTTCTCGGTATGAGCCGTGCGATTGGGGAAACGATGATTGTAACGATCGCTGGTGGTTCACAGCCAAACTTCGAGTTCAATCCGCTCAATGCGATTCAGACGATGACAGCATACATCGTTCAAATCGCAAAAGGTGATGCAGGTTACGGCACAATCGAATATTACAGTATCTATGCGGTCGGTGCGTTGTTGTTCGTCTTTACCTTATTGATGAACTTATTCGCAAACTGGGTGACGCGCCGCTTCAGAGAGGAGTACTAATATGGCTTTACCGAACAGTGAGTTCAAGAATACGAAGAACTTGATGAATCGTGAGACCGTGTCTCAACGAATTAAACGACGTTTACAATTGAATGAAATATTTAAGTACATCTTTTTGGCGGGACTCGTCTTTGCACTCGTTGTCTTATCGACATTGATTTATGACATCGTGTCCAAAGGGGCAGGGTGGGTCAATCTCGATTTCTTACGCAACTTCCCGTCGCGCCGTCCTGAACAGGCTGGATTATATCCTGCGTTGATTGGGTCGTTATGGCTCATGCTCTTGATCGTACCGATGGTGTTTGTCATCGGTGTTGGAGCGGCGATTTACTTGGAGGAATACGCTCCGAAAAATCGCATGACCTCATTTATTGAAGTCAATATTTCGAACTTGGCTGGCGTTCCGTCAATCGTATTCGGATTGCTTGGATTGACGATTTTCGTCCGAGTCATGGAATTAGGGAACTCGATTATGGCCGGTGCCTTGACGCTAGGTCTCATGAGTTTGCCGATTGTCATCGTGGCCTCACAGGAAGCATTACGAGCAGTCAAAATGGAATTACGACACGCTTCGCTAGCACTCGGGGCGTCGAAGTGGCAGACGACATTTAACGTCGTGTTACCTTCGGCGTTGCCAGGGATCATTACGGGAATTATCCTAGCGGTTTCTCGTGCGATTGGTGAAACGGCTCCACTCATCATGGTCGGAGCGGCAACATTCATTTCAACGACACCGAGTAATATTTTCTCTGACTTCACGGCCCTCCCGATCCAGATTTACAACTGGACGAGCCGACCACAACCAGAGTTCCAAAACTTAGCAGCAGCAGGGATCATCGTACTCATGACGATGCTCATCGCGATGAACTCGGTTGCAATCTATATTCGAAACAAATATACAAATCGACACTAAGTCTTTTTTGCAGATGAATGAGGAGGAAGCTCGAGATGATGAAACAACAAGAGCTCAACAAAGGAGATCAAAACGTGAATACAACTACGACAGAACCGACAACGACTGAGATGAAAAAAGATAGCGCCTATGTCGTCAACAATTTGAACTTGTGGTATGGAGAAGACCAGGCTTTGATTGACGTCAACCTCGATATTAAAAAGAATGAAGTCACGGCAATCATTGGACCATCTGGGTGCGGGAAATCGACGTTCATTAAGACTCTAAACCGTATGGTCGAACTCGTTCCATCGGTTCGGACGAACGGTGAAATCTTGTATCATGGTCGTAACATCTTCGACCGTGGATATAAAGTAGAAGACTTGCGTACATCGGTCGGGATGGTATTCCAACAACCGAACCCGTTCCCAAAATCGGTCTATGACAACGTGGCATACGGACCGCGGACGCACGGAATCAAAAATAAGAAAGTACTCGATGAAATTGTCGAGCGTTCATTACGTGGTGCGGCAATCTGGGATGAAGTAAAAGATCGATTGAATGAGAATGCGTACGGACTTTCAGGTGGACAACAACAACGTCTCTGTATCGCGCGTACGTTAGCGATTGAACCGGATGTCATCTTAATGGACGAGCCGACGTCTGCCCTTGATCCGATTTCTACATTGAAAGTGGAAGAATTGGTACAAGAGTTGAAAGAACAATATTCAATCATCATCGTGACACATAACATGCAACAAGCTGCCCGTGTTTCGGATAAAACGGCATTCTTCTTAAATGGAGAAGTTGTCGAGTTCGATGTAACAGATAAGATTTTCTCGAATCCATCTGACAAACGGACGGAAGACTATATTTCTGGCCGTTTCGGTTAAGGAGGAGACTGGATTGATGGCACAAAACCGCACATTTTTTGATACGAAATTGACTGAATTAGAAGATAAAGTTGTACGATTGGCAAACTTGACGATGCGCCAAACGGCGACGGCAATCGAAGTGTTGGAAAAACATGATCTCGAATTGGCTAAAACCGTGATTGATAACGATAACGAGTTAGACGAGTTGGAGTTGACAATCAATGACGAAGCGATCCTATTGATTGCAAAACAGCAACCAGTCGCGACTGACTTACGACGTCTGATTGTGACGATGAAATCAGCGACAGATCTTGAACGCATTGCGGACTATGCGACAAACATCGCAAAAGCAGTGACACGAATCGAGCACGTTCCTTATGTGCTTGACATCCAACCGCTCAAGAAGATGGCCGAGCAGTTGATTGACATGCTTGAACTGGCGACACGTGCCTATCGTAAAGGTGAAGTGAGCCGTGTTCGTGAACTCAATGAGATGGACCGCGTGATTGATGACATCAATCTAACGGTGATTAAACAATATATCGGTTCTCTTCCGGCCATGACGGTTGGGACGAACGATGTATACGAATTCTCGAACATTGCTCGATACCTCGAACGGATGGGCGATCATGTGACGAACTTCGGAGAACATTTAATTTTCCTCGAAAAAGGGAAACATTATGATTTGAATCAATAAGATTAGTGGTAAAGAACAACAGTGCTGTTGTTCTTTATTTTTTTGGGCAGGAATACAAACTCAAGGAGCGAATAATAGTCTACATGGATTTTACATGAAGGGAGCCATATAGAGATGGAAGAGAAAATCGTATCCTTGAAACAACAAGGTCTTACGTTAAAACAGATTGCGGCAGAATTAGACGTCCCGATTGGCAAAGTCCAATACGCATGGCGTAAATGGAGAAATCAGCAACAGGAAGTGGAGGCGGTTGCCCCTGTGAAAAAAAAGCGTGAAACGAAGAAAGCGAAGACGTCGGTGACGACCTCACGCAAACAAGTGGCATCAGCGAAAGAGACGGCCAACGTGTCGACTTCTCCACTTCTTGAAAAGGGTCCGGAAGGATACTGGAAGCTACCCGATCGGTACAACGTGGACTTTATGCATGCGGTCGTACAGTCTCCAAACGCAGTGTATGTATGCTGGGAAGTATCTGATCTCGTGAAAGAAACGTTAGTGCTTCAATTTATGCGACGCTGGGAAGAATTGCCGAAGGCGTTTCGCATCCTTGATGTTACGTTACTTGATTACAATAGTGGTCACGCAAACCGCTCCTATACATTCGATCTTCCTGAAATGACGAACAGCTGGTTCGTTCGCCCTCTCGACCCGAATACGACATATGTGTTTGAATTTGGGATTCGGACGATGGAAGGGGAGTTTCTCCCAATCGTCGCATCAAATCCGCTTGATACGCCGCGGGCAGAACCAGTTGGAGTCGGACGATTCGCAGAACCGGTCCGACGTTGGCAATACGGGGAAGTTGATTCTCCAGAACTACTTGATACGTTACCAAAATATGCAGCATACCGACTCGTGCGTTAAGGAGGACTTTTTATTATGAAATCTGGGTACTTTTCACTCGTCCTTCATGCTCATTTACCGTACGTTAGGCATGAAGAGAAACACCGTTTAGAAGAAAGATGGGTTTACGAGGCCATCTCTGAGACATATCTTCCGATTCTATGGCAAGTCGATCGCTTGAAGCGTCCCTTGCATTGGACGGTTAGTATTTCCCCACCTGTCGTTGAAATGCTTGCCGATCCTCTCATTCAGGATCGCTATGTGGAGCACTTAGACGATATGCTCGAATTGATTGCCCTCGAATTGTCTGAGGACCGAACAGACGAAGAAACAGCGACGTTACATTTTTATCGTCAACGATACCACGATTTAAAAAATACGTTCCTCCATTGGAATAAAAATTTGAATGAGGCGTTCCGTACATATCGTGAGGCAGGTTATATTGACATGGTGACATGTACGGCAACCCATGGCTTTAATCCACATCTCTTCACGGAACAGGCGGCGCGTGCTGAGATTCGCACAGGTTTGAACTGTTTCGAACGTCATTATGGGTTCCGTCCAACAGGCATCTGGTTACCAGAGTGTGCTTATACACCAGGAGTTGATCGGATTCTTTATGAAGAAGGAATTCGCTACACATTTGTCGATGAACATGCTCTTCTCGACGCAGATCCGACGCCAGAGAAAGGAATTGGAGCCCCTGTTTATTCACCACATGGCGTCGCGTTGTTCCCGCGGGATCAAATCATCTCAGGTAAAATTTGGAGTTCGATGATCGGATATCCAGGCCATCCGGATTATCGTGAGTTTTACCGCGATTTGGCATACGATCGGGACTGGGACTATATCCAGTCCTTCATGCATCCGGAAGGAATTCGTTTTGATACGGGTTTAAAAATGCACCGGATTACGGGTGATACGGATCAAAAGGATTTCTACGTGCGCGAATGGGCGGAACATCAAATTGAAAACCATGCGACCGATTTTGCCAAAACGTTAGAATCACATCTTGAAGCGCACGGTGCTCAGACATTCCCACCATTTTTAGTCACGGCTCCGTTCGATGCGGAGTTGTTCGGTCACTGGTGGTTTGAGGGGCCAGAGTTTCTTGGGAAAGTAGCAGAGAGACTTGCTGAATTTGGAATTGAAACCATCACGCCAGCGCTCTTCCTTGAACGTCACTTTAAAGATTTACAGACGGTCCACGTGTCGATGAATACATGGGGACGTAAAGGTTATGGTGAAGTTTGGATTAACGAAAGAAATGAGTGGATGCTTCGTCATTTGCACATGATGGAGATGCAACTCGTAAAAGACGTGGCGGACTATCGTAATCAATCGGAAGCGACGAATCGCGCCTTGAAACAATTAATCCGTCATTACGTATTGGCTGTGTCGAGTGACTGGGCGTTCATCTTGGATGGGCAAACGACGGCACAGTATGCCGCCGAACGGTTCCGTGAACACACACGACTCTTTGCAGAACTGGAAACGGCACTCTATCAGGATGGAGTATCCGAACAGTTGCTACATGATCATTACGCTGCATATCCATTTCTTCAGGATGAAGACATCGATATTGATTCGTTCCTATCTCCTCACGATTACTATGTGACAACCGAGCGGGAAGAAGAAAAACCAGCCATTTTGGTGCTCACGCCTGAATATCACGGTCATATCGTTGGAGGACTCGGAAGACGGGTCGTCGACGAAATCGAGGCGAGAGCGGACGATGGCGAAGTCGTCTATGTATTAACGCCATATCATGACGAGTTGCCTGAGTATGAGCGACAAGGAAACATACATGTGTATCGTGTTCGTCCAACTAGTCCATTTTTAGAGCATGTCATGAACCAGGTGGCAACACAAAATATCGCCTATGTAAAACTGGTTCATGAACTTTCGAAACGTGTTTCCTTCAAAGTGGTTCACCACTTCGATTGGATGACGATTCCTGCTGCAAGAGAACTTGCGCAATCCCTTGCGCTTCCGTTATACTCAACTATGTTGTCCTTTGAAGCGACTCGCAATCCGCATGGTCACGGTGGTTTATTCGATGCAATCCATCGAATCGAAAACAGCGTGTTTCCTGCATCAGAACGCGTATATGTCGGGGAAGAGATCTCGATTCACGACCTAAAACAATGGTATAACGTGAGCGAGAACGTCAACACATGCCTACCTATAGAGACTTCTCCATATGGACAGGAATCAATGAAAAAGAACGTGAAATAACCTTGCTTTTTCACAAGAAACTTGGTAGGATAATTGAGTATGCTTAGACTGTAAAGCAAAAGCACTTGATACAACATCATTAAGATGGGAGTGAAAGAAATGCGCGTTAAAATTACATTAGCTTGCACAGAAACAGGCGATCGCACGTACATCACGAAGAAAAACAAACGTAACAACCCTGAGCGCCTCGAGTTGCGCAAATACAACCCACGTCTCCGTCGTCACACGCTTTACCGCGAAGTGAAGTAATGAGGGACCGGCCGTCACATATGTGGCGGCTTTTTTTGTAAGGAGGAATACGTTGTGGAAGAGAAAACAGCGCTGCGGCGCACGATTCATCAATACATCAAACAAATGGCGGATCGACATCATGCGGACGAAGTCATTCACCAATCATTATTTGCCTCAGACTTATGGATTGAAAGTCAAACAATCGCGCTAACGTTGTCACTCCCGCTAGAAATTGATACGTCTCCGATTATTCATATGGCCTTTAAAGAAGGAAAAACGGTCTGCGTCCCGAAAGTAACGGAGCGGGGACTTACGTTTCACATCATTCATTCATTTGATGATTTGGAAGAGGGAGTCATGAATATTTTAGAGCCAACCACTCCAGCGACGTCGCAAGTGATCGATCTTTGTCTTGTTCCGGGGCGTGTTTTCGATCGAACCGGTTATCGCATCGGTTGGGGTGGGGGCTATTATGATCGCTTTTTAAAAACCTATAACGGTAGAACGCTTGCTTTGGCATATACCGTTCAGATTGTCGATCATGTACCAATTGAGCCGCACGACCTACCCGTTCAATGGATCGTGACAGAGAAGGGGATGATTCAGTGTTCGCCATATTCGCTGTAACTTGTTTCGTCGCCTATCTCGGTTATCGGTTACGCTCGTTGACTCGTTCTGGGGCACTGTTGACAGTCGTGACCGGTACGGCGATCGGATTCTCCTTCGGGTGGTTCGGTCTATACTTGCTTGGCGTGTTTTTTTCGACTTCTTCTCTTGCTTCGAAATATCGCTCTCGCGATAAAGAAGGAGTAGATGAGATTGTCGAGAAGACGGGGGCTCGCGATGCCATGCAAGTGTTAGCTAACGGTGGGGTAGGGATTTTATGTGCACTCGGTTATCAATTGACGAATGACCCGGTCTACCTCTATATGTATGTCGTTTCCATCGCGGCGGCGACGAGCGATACGTGGGGATCTGAATTCGGTGTCCTATCGAAACTGAAACCTCGGTTCATGTTTACCTTAAAGCGAGTCGAACCGGGAACGAGTGGCGCCGTCTCGACGTTCGGTACCGTCATGTCGATGTTCGGTGCACTGTTGATTGTCGTATCCTCTCTTGTGTTCATCGACTTAAAGGTCACGCATCTCCTTTTATTATGGGTGATTGGATTAACTGGTAGCATCATTGACACGCTTCTCGGCGCGACATTCCAACGAACGTTTCGTTGTACAGTCTGCGGAAAATTGACGGAGCAAAAAATACATCACGATGTGCCGACGACTTACGTGTCAGGATGGCGTTTTCTCGGAAACGATGCGGTTAATTTTCTTTCAGTATGTGGAGCGACGTTGATTTGTTTTTTAGTGTTTGGATGAGGGTAGTACAGAAAATGAAGGTGTTCCAAATAAATGTGAATATTGTCACAATATTGCCAAAGTGAAAACGGTTTCCGCTGTAGTTTGAGTTTGTGAATGATGTTACAATCTATTTGTAACAGAGATAACAAAAACATGAAACAGATTGTTCGAAGGGTGGAGAATCATTATGGAAACATTAAATCATGCTAAAGTAACACGAGTCGCACTTGTAGGGGCAGGGGCAGTAGGTGCGAGTTTCGCTTACCAATTGACGACAGCTAGTCTATGTGAAGAACTTGTCATCATCGATATCAATAAAGCGAAGGCAGAAGGAGAAGCGATGGACTTGAACCATGGGGTTTCATTCGCTTCATCACCGATGCGCGTCTGGGCAGGGGATTACTCGGATTGTGGCGTCGCTGATATCGTGGTCATCACTGCTGGCGCACCACAGCGTCCAGGTGAAACACGTCTTGATCTCGTTGAAAAAAATGCGAAGATTATGAAATCTATGATTTCAGACATTATGGACTCTGGTTTTGACGGAATTATCATTATTGCTTCAAACCCGGTCGACATCATGACACATCTCGCATGGAAATATTCTGGTCTTCCGAAACATCGTGTCTTCGGTTCAGGAACAGTGCTTGATACGTCTCGCTTGCGTTACATGCTCGGAGACTATTTCAACGTCGACCCGCGTAACTGTCACGCCTACATTATGGGTGAGCATGGTGATACGGAGTTTGCTGCCTGGAGCAACGCTCGTATATATGGAAAATCGGTCGAGCAACTACTTGAAGAGCATGATGAGTACAGCTGGGAAGACCTTGAAGACATCTATGTCAACGTTCGTGACGCAGCATATCATATCATTGAACGTAAAGGTGCGACGTACTATGCGATTGGACTCGGTCTCCTTCGGTTGGTCAAGGCTGTCCTTCGTAACGAGAACACGTTGTTGACAGTCGGTGCCCATCTTGATGGTGAGTATGGATTGCACGATATCCATATCGGTGTACCAGCGATTATCAACCGTCAAGGCGTTCGTGAAGTCGTTGAGATTGAGTTGTCACAAGAAGAGCATGAGAAAATGCAACATTCTGCGAACGTACTCATGAAAACGATGGAACCTGTCTTGTAATCTCCATCCTTTGGAAACCCGTAGCCATTTGGTTACGGGTTTTTATACATATAGAACGAATCATCGTTTGGTCGTGGGTCGTGTCGTGATTTACAATAGAATTGAGAGAGAGGAGGGGTTTCGTTGGCGACAACTTGTTTTTGGGAAGATATTTATCGAAAGGTCGAAAACGGTGGGCGAATTGAAGGCATACTCGAACCCTCCCGTGCGGTCATCTTATTCGATACGAAAGCAGGTGATCGGTATGATTTGTTCATTCAGACTGAAAAAGCATGGGCGAATCACGTTGGGATGGATATACACGCGATTTTGAACGCATTTCGCTTATCTCGCATCGGGCGGAAACGATTGACCATTCATGTTTATGGTGAGCGTCTCGTGGATGAAGAGCGTGTAGACTCGTTGACGTTTCAAATCCCTGCGAAAGTGACATTGTCCCGTTCGATTTGCACACCGACTATGGAAGAAGACCGGTTCCGACTGCTAGCGGTCTCCCTCGACCGGAAAAAGAAAGCGGATCTGAAGAAACGATTTTCCTTCGGAAAACCACAAGTGGTGTATGGGCTACTGTTCGTCACCTTTTTAGTCATGTGGTTAGCCGAATCGGTCGGTTCGACGCTTGATCCAAACACGTTGGTCGCATTCGGGGCCAAAGTGAACCCGTTGATTGAACAAGGGGAATGGTGGCGTTTGATTACACCGATGTTCCTGCATATCGGTTGGTTCCACTTTGCGATTAATATGTTTGCACTTTGGTCGCTCGGTCCGCTCGTCGAACGGATGTACGGCTCCATACGATTTTTAATCATCTACCTGCTCAGTGGAATATTAGCGACATCCGCATCGTTTGCATTCAGCGAATCGATATCAGCAGGCGCTTCAGGAGCGCTATTTGGATTGGTCGGTGCGCTCTTGTACTTTGGGTTGCGGGATCGTTCTCTCTTCATGAAGACGCTCGGACCTCCGCTCTTTATTATGTTAGGATTAAACGTAGGACTTGCGTTTGTATTAGGTGCAGGTCTTGACCATTTCGCGCATGCGGGAGGTCTGATTGGTGGTTTTGTCGTCTCGGGGGTCGTCGGGCTACCGGATGAGAAGAACCGTATACAACGAATCTTATTTTCCGTACTCACCATCTCGATGTTTGGACTATTCGTCGGGTACGGATTTTGGTAAGGGGAGAATTCAATGATTGAAACATTAAAAACACTCGTTAACATCCCGAGTCCTTCCGGGATGACGGAAGAGGCCATCCGCTTCGCGGAGCAAGAATTGAATGTACTGGGTGTCAAGACGTCACGTCTACATAAAGGGGCACTGCTGGCCACATTTTCAGGTCGTTCTGGCAAGGCGCGTCTGTTGACGGCACACGTGGACACACTCGGTGCGATGGTCAAAGACATCTTGCCGAGCGGGCGTCTTCGTTTGACTCAAGTGGGAGGATACGCATGGACGGCGATTGAGGGAGAGAACTGCCTCGTCCACCGTGAAGAAGGAGAGGCGATTGAAGGAACGATCTTGATCCATCAGTCAAGTGTTCACGTCTATAAGGACACGAACTCTGCCGAGCGATCTGCATCAAACATCGAAGTCCGATTGGATGAAAAAGTGCATTCTCGTGAAGATGTGACGGCGCTTGGGATTGAAATCGGGGACTTCGTTTCATTCGACCCTCGCTTTCAAGTGACCTCTTCAGGATACGTGAAATCACGCCACTTGGATGATAAGGCATCGGTCGCCATTCTATTGGACCTTGCGAAAGACTTAATCCGTTATGACTTACCGCATACCGTTCACTTCTTGATCTCGAATTATGAAGAGGTCGGATTTGGAGGGAACGCGGGTATTCCGGAAGACGTCGTGGAATACATTGCCGTTGATATGGGTGCGCTCGGGGATGGACAGCATTCCGATGAGTATACAGTCTCGATTTGTGCCAAGGATTCATCTGGACCGTATGATATCGGGTTACGACGGAAGTTCACGGCGTTATGTAAAGCTCATGAGATCGCGTATAAGGTAGATATTTATCCGTACTATGGGTCAGATGCGTCAGCGGCGATTCGAGCAGGGTATGATGTGCGACATGCCTTGATTGGGCCAGGAATCGAATCGAGCCATAGTTATGAGCGAACGCATCTGTCATCACTGGAAGCAACGCGAGAATTGTTAAATCGTTATGTACAATCGACGATGGAGGAAGAAGCATGAAAAACTTTTATGATGTCCAACAGTTTTTAAAATCGTTCGGTACCATTATTTACATCGGAGAACGGGATGCTGAAATCTCACTCATGATGATGGAACTCGACGAATTGTATGAAGGGGGCATCATCGAACAACGTGTGTACGATACGGCCAAAATCATTTTGACCCACGAATTAAAAAATTCAACAGATTGACAGAAATCCCCTTAGTGCAAAGGGTTGCACTAAGGGGATAATAGTGTACACTATTCAATGAAAGCGATTTAGTTGAGATGAGGAGTGAACGGTATGAAATGGTTATTAGGTATCGACATCGGTGGTACGACGGTGAAGATGGCCGTTTTAGACATGAACGGCATCATTTCGGATAAGTGGGAAGTCAAAACGGATATTCGAGAGAATGGTGTACATATTCCAAAAGACATCGCAGCTTCTTTTGAAACATACTTACAAACATCAGGTAAGAAGAAAGAAGATTTTGCGGGTGCAGGAATCGGGGCACCAGGATTCGTCGACTTCTCAGAAGGAGTTGTCGAATATTCTCCGAACATCGGGTGGAAAGATTTTGCACTCGTGAGTGAGTTCGAAAAAGCAGTCGGTCTTCCGGCCGTGCTCGAAAATGATGCGAACGCCGCGGCCCTTGGTGAGATGTGGAAAGGTGCCGGCGAAGGGGCGTCAGAATTATTGGCGATCACGCTCGGTACAGGTGTCGGTGGTGGCGTGATCACGAACGGGAATATCGTTCATGGGACGGCAGGAATGGCCGGAGAAATCGGGCATATTACCGTGGAACGAGACGAAACGAAGGCTGTGAAGTGTGGTTGTGGTCGCCTCGGGTGTATCGAGACGATTGCTTCAGCGACCGGCATCTCGCGTCTGGCGTTACAGAAGCGTAAGAATCAAGATACTTCATTAAACGAGTTAAAAGAAGTGACTGCACGTGACGTGTTTGAAGCATATAAGGCTGGTGACTCGATCGCGACAGAAGTCATTGACGAGATGACGGAATACCTCGGCTTGACCATCTCAAACATCGCGAACACGCTCAATCCGAAAATGATTGTCATCGGTGGAGGCGTCTCAAAAGCTGGCGACGCATTATTGGAGCCGCTTGATGCACAGTTCAAACGGTTTGCGCTCGAGCGGGTATACGAGTCGACAACATTCAAAATCGCTGAACTCGAAAACGATGCCGGTGTGATTGGATGTGCTTGGCTGGCACGGAAACACTTCCTTCCGACACGAGTATGAAACGGACGCGTCTGCACATTGCAGGCGTGTTTTTTTGTGGGAAAGGGTATGGGATATTGTAAAATTTGTAACGTCACAGTTGATTTTTTATTAAAAAAGGGGTAAGATTTGGACTTGATACTGGACGTGTACTATTCAATCCGAATTGTACAATGAATGAACAAATATAAATAAAGAATGGCAACTAAAACATGCCGAAAACTGAAAAGAGGAGGAGACCGTCAGATGAATTCATCTCAACGCTTTTCGAAGCTATCGACGAGACTGAACGACACGGTCCGCGCTTCGTTTCAAGAATATCGTCTATTTTGGATTTTTACGTTATTGCTTTGGACGAAGACGTATATCGTCTATCAATTTTTCTTCAACATTCCGATTGAAAACACCGCACAAGCTTTTATCTTACTGATTAGCCCAATCAGTTCGACATTATTCTTGTTTGCCTTCCATTTCTTCTTTATAGGTAATAAACAAAAATGGGTGCTCTACACGCTCTATGCGATTGCATCGTTTATCTTGTTTGCGGACGCCGTGTATTATCGGGAATTCACGGACTATTTGACAATGCCTGTCATCATGCAACCATCGAACATGGAAACGTTATCGACATCATTCACTTCGCTTCTTGAATGGAAAGATTTAATCATTCTTGGTGACGTGTTTATCCTTCCGTTTATCTTATGGCGAATGAACATGAAAGAGAATGCAGCTTCACATCGACGTGCGCTCGTCACATTCGTCGTAGCGGTCTCTGTCTTCTTGTTCAACCTTTCGCTAGCAGAAACGGAACGACCTGAATTGTTGACTCGTTCATTTGACCGTGAGCTGTTGGTGAAAAACATCGGAACATTTAACTTCCATGTGTATGATGCCATGCTCCAAACGAAAACATCGGCTCAAAAAGCGATGGCGGATGAATCAGAACTCGCAACGATTGAACAATTCACCCGTCAAAACTATGCGGCGCCGAATCCGGATTTATTCGGAAAATATAAAGGGAAAAATGTCATCGTGGTTTCATTCGAATCTGCGCAGAATTTTACTCACAACATGAAGGCGCCGAATGGAGAGTACATCACGCCGAACTTGAACAAACTGATTGAAGAGTCTCACTACTGGCCGAACTACTACCATACAGTCGGTCAAGGGAAGACTTCTGATGCTGAGTTCGCACTCGATAACTCACTATATGGACTCCCGCGTGGTGCTGTATACTTTACGAACGCCGATAACGAATATCAAGCGCTCCCTGAGTTGGTCAAGGACGAAAATTATTACTCAGCCGTGTTCCATGCGAATAACAAATCGTTCTGGAACCGCGATCAAATGTACAAGAACATTGGCGTCGATCAATTTTTTGATGAAAAGAGTTATGACCTCGGGAATCCTGAAGACATGACAGAATGGGGTCTCTTAGACGATAGTTTCTTCGAACAATCTATTCCAATGCTTCAAGAATTGCCTGAACCGTACTACGCGAAGTTCATCACATTGACGAACCACTTCCCGTACACGATGCCAAGTGAAGACTATGAGCTTGTACCAAAATTTGAAACGAGCTCAACTACGTTGAACAACTTCCCGCAAGCACTAGCTTATCAAGATTACGCACTCGGTCTCTTCATCGACCAGTTGAAAGAGAACGGAATGTGGGAAGATACAATCTTTGTCGTCTACGGTGACCATTACGGAATTTCGACGAACCACAACAGTGCGATGGCCGAGCTACTCGGCAAAGATGAGTTGACACCATTCGACGTGGCGAAGTTGCAACAAGTTCCGTTTGCCATTCACTTACCTGACCAGAAAGAAGGGGAAGTGCATGAGACGATTGGTAGTCATGTCGACATGAAACCGACCATCTTGCACTTACTTGGAATCGACACGTCAGATACGATTGGATTCGGAAACGACTTATTCTCTGAAAATCGAAACAGCCGCGCGATTTTCCGCGACGGAACGGTCGTGACGGATGAATATGTTTGGACACAGTCGACATGTTATAACGCGACTTCTGGTGAAGTAGTCGAAGATACGTCGTTATGTGGTCCGATGACGGAAGAAGCGGAAAAAATCTTGCAAATGAACGATGATTTGATTTACTCCGACTTACTCCGTTTCAAAGAACAAACTGAAGAATAATGAGTACGGACCAAGTCACATAGTGATTTGGTCCGTTTTATGTAGAGGGAATGAACGTATAGAAAGGCATAAAAAAAGCGACCGAAGTCGCTTGATGATTGCATATGCGAATCATTAACCTGGAATTCCACCGTAGATCAACGTGGCGACACCAAAGAATCCGAATACGAGTACAGTTAAACCTGCAAAAACGAGCGGAAAGAATTGGCGTTTTTGGAATGAACGAAGCATTCCCCAAATAGCCACAATCGCGACGATGACGGAAATCCATCCGAACGGTTCATACAAATGCATGACGAGTTCCCCCTTTAATTATACGTCATGAAATTCATAAAAATTTCACTGAAATATCATTATTATTTTATCCGATTATAGAGTCGCTGTCGAGCAAAGGTTGACATCGAAACAATTTTGCCACAATATTGTTTTGAATAAGAAGGGGATGAATGCTATGCAAATCAAAAAGATTACGTCTGGCTTGGCACAAGAGAACGGCTATGTGATTGAAAAAGGCGGCACTGTCGTCGTCATTGACCCCGGAACGGATGACCCGAGGTTCTTCGATACAATCGAACGTTTCGGTACACTTTCAGCAATCTTGTTGACTCATGCACATTTCGATCATATCGGAGGAATCGATGCGCTCCGTGAACGTTACCAGGTACCAGTCTATGTACACCGCTTAGAAGCGGATTGGCTGACAGATGGAGAAAAGAATGGCGCTTCTGCGTTCAACTTGCCGATACCATCGATGAAACCGGCAGAAAAAACATACGAAGGTGATGTATTAGAAATTGGGAACATCGTATTTCGAATCTATCACACGCCGGGTCATTCCCCAGGGAGTGTCGTATTGTATATGGATGATGAAAGAATCGCCTTTTGTGGTGACTTGATCTTTAAGCAATCCGTCGGACGGACAGACCTGTTCGGTGGAGACCAGTCGACATTAATGGGGTCCATCGATCGGATGAAGCAGCTCCTTTCCGATGAGACGACGTTATACTCGGGGCACGGTCCTATTACGACGCTAGAAGAAGAAAAGCGGACAAATCCGTTCTTCACATAAAAAAAGATTGTCTCCGGCGAGACAATCTTTTTTTACATTTGGAAGTTGCTCCAATACGTAAAGACAACGAAGAAAATTGTCAAATACGCACCAAAGACATATACATACGTTTTTTCAGTTAGTTTTAAGTAACCAAGAGCGACGAAGAAAATCGTTTGTGCTAAGAAGACAAGTCCCATAACGATAAAGTCGCCAGTATGTTCACTACTACTTTGGTCGCCGCCTAGTGCGCCTACGAAAGCAAGTGCCGCTACTAGTCCAGTCCAAAAGCCTAGGACACGAAACATTCTTGCCATGTTAATCCCCCCATACGTGCATTATTCCATTCTCATTCACTATTTTACCAACACATTCGAAAAAATGCTATGGAAACGTGATAATTGAGCAAAATAATCGTGAAAAATATGTGAAATCATTTCGGTAAATAAAGTTGTACAAAATTTATAAAAAAGTTGCACAAAACATGTACAAACGGGGTATAGAGATGTATAATCAACTTATACAAAATGAGCGAAGTGAAAGTTGAATGAGGGAGGAACATAAAAATGGCATCAGAACTAATGTTTTACACGTATCCAAGCTGTACTTCTTGTCGGAAGACGAAAGCGTTTTTACAAGAACAAGAACTTCAAGTGAGTGAGCGTCACATTTTCAGAGATGCACCAACAGTTGACGAATTGTTGCAGCTCCTTGCAATCAGTGAGGAAGGAGTCGACTCTCTCCTTGCGACACGAAGCCAGGCCTTCAAACAACTTGATGTTGACGTGGAGGATTTGAAATTAAGCGAGCTTCTTAAGCTGATGAGCGAAAACCCAAAACTTTTGAAGCGTCCAATCTTAACTGATGGAAAAGAAGTGATTGTCGGATATGACAAGGTTTCAATCGAAACATATGCACGTCGCCACAACACTGCAGCGGTTCAAGTTTCATAAAACAAGTCCACTTTCAACATAGTGGGCTTTTTTTTATGCTTGTATCGAGGTGAACGAGATGAAGGAACTCATTGAGGATTTAGTAGATGCAGCACGTCAAATCGGTGCGAGTGATCTTCATTTTATACCCGATGCAAACCAAGTAAAGGTTCAAGTCCGTTCTGCTAGTAAGCTTACTGCGCTTCAATCGATGGATGCAGAGCTTTATGATCGCCTTACATATCATATGCGATATTGGTGTTCACTACCTGAATCTAATCAACGCATTCCACAATCCGGGGTCTATGAATTGAATCAAGATGTCATCCGGGTGACCTTTCTCCCGTCGTTCGCCCAGACGTTAATGTCTTGGCGCATTCCGCACGACACGTTTGAACTCCAGCACCTGTTACAATCACACGATGTGGAACGATTTCAGAAAGTCGTGGCATCACATCATGGTCTTTTCTTTATAGGGGGTTCTACCGGAGCAGGCAAGACGACGGTACTGTATGCCCTGTTGAATCAGCTGAAGCATGAGCGGATTGTGACGATTGAAAATCCTCCAGAACAAATGGTCGGTGGTGTCATTCAGCTGGAAGTGAATGCTAAGGCTGGACTCAGCCATCGACACTTGTTGAAAGAGACGCTTCGTGCCGACCCGGATATCATCGTGATTGGCGAGGTGCGGACCGATGAAGAATTGATGGTCGCATACGATGCAGCGCTCAGTGGGCATTTGACGATTACAACCTTTCATACCGCATCGATTCAGGATGGGGAAAAGCGGCTGATGCAACTTCTTGGTAAGGCGACCGTGGAAAGACATTGGTGTGTACTGACTCGAAATCAGGAGGTGACTTGCGAATGGTCGACGTTCCGGTAATCCCATCGATCCGACTGATTCATCGTTTTCTTCGTCTACAATCACGAGGTGTGTCATTGAAAGTGACCATGGAGACGCTTGAACTTCATGAGAAGGGAAAAATGAAAGACTGTATTCGAGAGATGAGGATTCGTCTAGAAGCGGGTGTGAGTTTGTCTGAAGTATTTTCCATCTTGATCACGAATCGGCAGATGCAAGAGATTTTACATACGGCGGACCGCAACGGACGATTTATGGATGGATTGTCGCAAGTGGCGATGGTACTCGAGATGCGACAACGGTTAAAGCAGGAGCTGCGGAGGCTAATTCGCTATCCGTTAATTATCTTCTTCATCCTACTTGCATTAGGAATGATTTATGCCTTATACATTTTCCCGAAATTAATGGGGATGGTAGATGTCTCGTCGCATGGCGGTGTGGGGTCGATTCTATTGTCGAATTGGTTCTTTCCTGTACTGTTTTCTATATTCGTGGCAATCGCGATTCTCATATATGGATTCCATCGTCGAGGAGTAGAGCTCCCTTTTTACGCATGGAGACGTGGGAAAACACTCTATATGACCTATGTGTTTGTAAGTGAGTTGTCCTTGCTCCAACATACTGAAACGAATATCAGGCAGATTATCAGTCGGCTAGCCGAGGAGGAGGGAGAAATGGCAGAAATGGCCAAGCGAATTCATTATCGCATGTCTGAAGGTGAAGGGATTGAAGCGGCGACGAGGTGTGAACCGTTTATCGATCATGAGGTCGTGAGTCTATTAGGTGTGGGATCGATGAGTGGAGAACTTGGCAAATTGATGTCTCTTCATCGCGAGCTTGTATTCGAAGAGATGGAGCAACATAGTCGGGGTTTGATTGAGAAAATTGAACCGTCTTTATACGGCATCCTCAGTGTCATGATCGGTGTTCTTTTTTACACACTCTATTTACCGGTCAAACTCATTATGGCTCAATTGTGAAAGGAGAAAGATGAAATGAAGGAAGAGCGTGGGTTCACATTAGTTGAGATGGCGGCAGTATTACTCATTATATCCGTTCTTCTCTTGTTACTTGTCCCTTCTTTGTCGGACGGGAAATCTCGTGCTGACCAAGTGAGTTGCGAAGGTAGTGTTCGAATCGTTGAATCTGAAATCAATTTGCATTACGCGGAACATAAAGCCTATCCTGAAACGTTAGAAGTGATTAAGCGTGCGTCGGCTGCAGATCCACTCGTTTATAGCTGTCAATCCTCGACCTATACGTATTCACCGACTGATGGCTCCTTAAAAAAACAATGAAAGGCTACACCTTGGTCGAAATGACATGGGTACTTGTCGTATTGTCGTTCTTAGTATTGATGAGTGCACCGATTACGAGACCGTTCGAACGAATGGAGCTCTACAATTTTACGGATTCATTGGTAGCGAATATTCAAGAAGCTGGGCAATTTCCCTATATTTCAGAAGAGGGAGATTGTGTGCCGCGATTGATTTGGATTTCCAAACAACAAACTTATCTGATTGTGTGTGGGAGAGAGATCGTCAGGGAGGTTGATGTTCCTGATGGGGTGGACGTATATCTTCCGACGTACAACACGTTGACCTTTTCACAAGCGACCGCCTCTTATGCGGGACAATGGAAATTCGTCAGTGGAAAGACATCGGTGACGCTCAAATTTCGAATCGGGACGTATGAGCCGGAGGTGATTATTCGTGAAAGTGGATGAATCGGGTTTCTCGTTATGGGAGCTGACTGTCAGTCTTGCGGTCATCATGGGATGGATTTTCATACTGGCATCCTTTGTCGTGCAAGGGAATGAACGAATCCAACGGTTGAGTGACACGCTCTTCATCTATGAACGATTACAAGGAGAGGTTCTGCTTGAAGCCACTGAACCAACAGGGCGTGAGCAAGTGTGTGAGAAAGGATTTTGTTTACCGACATTATGAAAAGGGCTTTACGATGATTGAAATGACGGTCGTTTTGCTGATCCTTCCCATATTTCTTTTCCTTTTGGTTGAATTGCTCACGCTCGGTCAACATCTTTATGAACAGCCTAAATGGAATCATCATACGACGCCTCAACTGATTGTGCGCCGTCTGATGGATAGCGAGAACTGTCGTGTTGACGAAGGGCGGTTACGAGGTGATTTCGTCAAATCGGATGAGGAGCGGTGGTCATGGACAATCAAACAAGTAAATGGCAATTTGGTCATGGTCGGAGATGGAGGAGGAAACTTACTCTTTTTAAGAGGAATCGAGCAGTATCATGTCGAAACGGTCGGAAAGGGTTTTCGAATCGCATGGACCGATTCATCGTTCAGAAGAGAGCGGCACGTCATGTGCATGAAACAGGATTCTTTCTCGTCATCACCTTGACCATCGTTGTTTGGTTACTCGGGGCCGCGTTATTTTGGTATACTGATGTGGAACGAACGACGAGGCGACTGTCAGAGGAAATCTTAGCGATTCGCTTCGAATCGCATCTGTTATTGGCGAAGGAGCGTTGCGGTGATCGACCGTTAACGCTGCATAAACCAACGGGAACTCTGACGTGTCGTCCGATTGCACCGAATCGTACTGAAGTGAATATCGTGCTAACATCTGGTGAACGGCATAAAGAGGTGATTGTTTATGAATGAAAACCCGTTTTATATCGTGGGGTTTATGGGTACAGGTAAATCTACCTTATTCTCGTTTCTGAAAGAATATGGGGAGGTCATCGATCTTGATTTAGTCATTGAGTCCATGACTGGGATGGAGATCGCTACATATTTTGACCGCTATGGTGAGTCTGCGTTTCGTGATGTTGAGTCAAAAGTACTGCAACAAGTCACTGCTGACTATATCCTGACCGGTGGCGGAGTGGTGGAACGCTCTGAAAATATATGTTGGATGCGAGAACGTGGTACGATGATCCATTTAAATCTTCCGTTCGACATGTGTTGGGAACGAATCAAAGATTCTGCGCGGCCACTTGTTAAAAGAGGACGGGAGGATGTTCATGCGTTGTTTCAACGACGTGATCAATTATATCGAAAAGCGAGTGTATCCATCGATGCATCTCAATCGCCTGAAGACATCGCCAAGCAAATCATCCGTATAAAGGGGGAAAAAGAATGATTTGGATTAATTTTGCCATCATCGTATTTTCATTAATCGGACTTGGGATATATGGTTATCTCTTGTTCAAAAACAAAATGAAACCAGAATTTGGTCGTTTGAATCGTCTGACGGAACGTTTTAAAATTCGGGCGGATGTGATTGGTCAACAGGTCAATGAAATCAAAGGGCACGTGGATGCGGTCAATCGATCCGTTACTCAATTAAAAGAGTTTGGGGTCAATGCGAAGAATGAATCGATTGAATTAAAGCAAGCCGCCGTCGAGCTAACTCATGAAATCAAACGGACAGCGGGAATTGAACGTTCTGACGTTTCCACCGAGTCGAAAATATGAAATAATGAGGATGAAAACGTTTTCGTTTTTCATCCTTTTTCTTTTTCGCTTTTTTACCTATGCAGAAGGAATAAAAATTGTTAAAGTGGAATGGAAAACGAAAGATTTCAAAAACAAAAGCATTTTATGTTCGGGATTGGGGGATATTATGGAAAAGGTTACTTTGAAACGTACGCCTTTGTTCGATTTGATTGAACCGAAGGCGAAGATGGTTGATTTTGCGGGATTTGAAATGCCGATTATGTTCTCTTCGATTAAAGAAGAGCATTTGGCTGTACGTCAAAACGTGGGGATGTTTGATGTATCTCACATGGGAGAAATTCGAATCGAAGGGCCGGATGCGCTTGAGCAAGTTCAAAACTTGGTGACGAATGATATCTCGAAGATTAAAGTTGGTCAAGCCCAGTATAACCTTCTCTGTCTTGAAGACGGCGGTGTGGTGGACGATTTGCTTGTCTATCGATTGGATGAGGACGCTTATTGGCTCGTCGTCAATGCTTCAAATATTGAAAAGGACGAAGCCCACATTCGTCGATACGTCAAGGGTGACGTGGTTGTGACAAATGAATCTGATGAATATGGTCAGATTGCGATTCAAGGACCGAATGCACAATCCGTACTTCAAACTATCACAAATGTGGTACTCGACGAAATCGGGTTCTTCAAATTCATGAATGGGGACGTTGCGGGTGTGCCATCGATCATCTCTAGAAGTGGGTATACTGGGGAAGATGGGTTCGAGATTTATGCTCGAGCAGAAGCGATTTCTGCCATTTGGGAAGCGCTTGAAACCGAGGGTGTTACCCCATGTGGGCTGGGCGCACGCGATACATTACGTTTCGAAGCGTGCTTGCCGCTTTACGGTCATGAGTTAGATGAGTCGGTCACGCCATTCGAAGCGAATCTCAATTTTGCCGTCAAGCTAGATACTGACTTTGTTGGTAAGGAAGCACTCGTCACTCAAAAAGAGAATATTCCGAATCGATTGATCGGATTGAAATTGCTCGGTCGTGGGATTGCCCGCCAAGGGGCGCAAGTTGAATTGGATGGGAATGTAATCGGCGTTGTCACGACCGGTACGATGCCTCCGACTGTAAATGAATCAATCGCATGGGCACGAGTCGATGCACGTTACAAAGATGAAGATCGTTTTGTCATCGACATCCGTGGCAAAAAGATTGAAGCCGAACGCGTACCGACACCTTTCTATAAACGAACGAAATGAAACAGGGGGATTCAGAATGAACAGAATGGAATTTCGTTATTTACCGATGACCGAACAAGATGAACGAGACATGTTAGAGACAATCGGCGTCGATTCAATCGAAGCGCTTCTTTCAGATATTCCAGAAACACTTCGCGAACAAGCATCATTGGCGGCGATTGGGGCTCCGCTTCCGGAAGTCGATCTCGTTCGTCATATGACGAAGTTGGCTGATAAAAACAAACATACGAAATCATACCCGAGCTTCCTTGGAGCAGGGATGTACGATCATCTTTCACCAAGTGTGATGAACCATATGCTTTTGCGTTCTGAATTCTATACGGCGTATACGCCATATCAACCTGAGATTTCACAAGGTGAACTTCAGGCGATGTTCGAATTCCAAACAATGATTTGTGAATTGACAGGGATGGACGTCGCGAACTCTTCGATGTACGACGGAATCACGGCTCTCGCTGAGGCGACTTACCTAGCGAGCGCGCAGACGAAGAAAAAACGTGTCGTCGTCTCTGGTGCAGTGCATCCTGAAGCGAAGGACGTAATCCGTACGTATGCTGACGGACCGGGGCTATCCGTTGACTACACAGATGTGGTGAACGGGGTGACGGACGTGTCAGACCTTGATTTGACGGATGCGTCGTGTCTTGTCGTACAATATCCAAACTTCTACGGTCGTATTGAAGACTTAGAAACATTGGCAGAATTGGCTCATGAAGCGGGTGCGCTCTTCGTCGTTTCGAGCAACCCGCTCGCCCTCGGAATTCTTGAGTCACCAGGAGCACTCGGTGCGGACATCACGGTCGGAGATGCACAGCCATTCGGTATTCCGCAAAGTTTTGGTGGACCGTCATGTGGATACTTCGCGGTCAAAAAATCATTGATGCGTAAACTACCGGGACGACTTGTTGGTCAAACGGTCGATGAGGACGGCAAACGCGGATTCGTGTTGACGCTCCAGGCGCGTGAACAGCACATTCGTCGTGATAAAGCGACATCCAATATCTGTTCGAACCAAGCGCTTAACGCATTGGCTGCTTCGATCACGATGTCCGCTTTAGGAAAATACGGAATTCGTGATATGGCCGTTCGGAATATTCAAACTGCTCATTATATGAAAGAAGCGTTAAAAGCTGCAGGATTCAACATCGTGGACGAAGGACCGATGTTCAATGAGTTCGTGGTAGATTTTGGACGTGACGCAGAAGAAGTATCGCGCCATCTGCTCGAGCATGGCATGATTGGTGGTCTACCGCTTGGTACGTATGAAGGGGAGCGTCAGACACAGATGTTGGTTTGCGCGACGGAATTGCGCACGAAAGAAGAGATTGATCAGTTTGTCGAAGTGGTTGGGGGGATGAAATAATGCAACACGAGCAAACGCTAATTTTTGAAGTATCACGTGAAGGACGGACTGGATATAATTTGCCGACACCGACTGTCCCAGAGGTTGACCTTGAGACGTTGTTACCGGCTACGATGATTCGAAAAGAGGCGGCGGAACTTCCGGAAGTATCTGAACTCGATGTGGTTCGCCATTACACGTCTCTATCTACACGAAACCATGGGGTCGATTCAGGCTTCTATCCGCTCGGTTCGTGTACGATGAAATATAATCCGAAAGTGAACGAAGATATGGCTCGTCTTCCTGGCTTTGCACATATTCACCCACTGCAACCGGTTGAGACGATTCAAGGTGCGCTCGAACTCATGGTGGACTTACAGGAGCAACTCGCTGAAATTACAGGAATGGACGAAGTCACACTCCAACCAGCGGCAGGGGCGCATGGGGAATGGACGGGACTCATGTTGATCAAAGCGTTCCATGAACGTAATGGGGATACGGCTCGTACGAAAGTACTCGTTCCAGACTCGGCGCACGGAACAAACCCGGCGTCCGCAGTCGTTGCTGGATTCGAGACGGTAACCGTCAAGTCAGATGAGCGCGGTCTCGTCGATTTGGATGATTTGAAGGCAAAAGTTGGAGCGGATACAGCTGCGCTCATGCTGACAAACCCGAATACGCTTGGACTATTCGAAGCGGATATTCTTGAAATCTCAAAAGTCGTTCATGAAGCTGGCGGGAAGCTTTATTATGATGGCGCGAACTCAAACGCGATTCTCGGAATCGCACGTCCGGGGGACATGGGCTTTGACGTCGTTCACTTGAACCTGCATAAGACGTTCACCGGTCCTCACGGCGGTGGAGGTCCAGGCTCAGGTCCAGTCGGAGTAAAACGTGACTTAATCCCATTCCTACCGACTCCAATCGTGACGAAAACAGATGATGAATATGGTCTCGATTACGACCGACCACATTCAATCGGGCGAATCAAACCATTCTATGGAAACTTCGGGATCAACGTCCGAGCTTACAGCTATATCAAGACGATGGGCGCAGAAGGATTGACGCGGGTATCACGTGAAGCGGTCCTCAACGCAAACTATATGTTCGCGCGACTAAAAGATGCGTTCGACGTGCCATATGATACGTATTGCAAACATGAGTTTGTCTTGTCAGGCAAACGTCAAAAAGCCCTTGGTGTTCGTACTCTCGACATCGCTAAACGTCTTCTTGACTTCGGTTACCACCCACCGACAATCTATTTCCCGTTAAATGTCGAGGAATGTATCATGGTGGAACCAACAGAGACAGAATCAAAAGAAACACTTGATGCGTTCTGTGATGCGATGCTCCAGATTGCCAAAGAGGCGGAAGAGAATCCGGAGATCGTTCAGACGGCTCCTCATACGACGGTCGTCAAACGGATGGACGAGACACTCGCTGCCCGTAAACCGGTCTTAAAATATGAGCGTCGTGAGGCGTCATCTGTAAAATAAAAAATGGGCGAGTCGATGATTGAATCGACCCGCCCGTTTTTTAAGCTTTTTTAATCTTACCCTTCCAGTTCTTGAAACCGCCTTCGAGCATGTAGATGTTGTTGTATCCGTTCTTCATCAAGAGTTTAGCCGCCTGGTTTGAACGTGAACTACCTTGGCAGTAAATCAAAATCGGCTGATCTTTGCGCAGTTCTTTCATGCGTAGTTTCATTTGGCCGACCGGGATATTCCGAGCACCAACGATATGTCCACCTTTGTATTCGTTCGGTTCGCGCACGTCAATCAGCTGACCTTTACGGAGTGAGGCGCGGAATTCTTCTTGTTTCATTTTTTTCAACCCGCGAGCTGGCATGAAACGCCATACGATGTAGGCGATCAAGGCAACCCATAGGAGGATGACGAGGATTGTTTCGAGTCCCATAGATGTTCTTCCCTTCTCTTTCAAAGTTACCATATCTCATTATAATGAATTTAAGGTCATGAGACAACGATTGACTCAATCAATCGGGGCTTTCCCTTTCGATTTCATTCTAGTTAGGATAAAATAAAGAATGGAAACCGGAACATAAGGGGAGGTCGTGCCCATGCCGACACCGAGTATGGAAGATTATTTAGAACGTATTTATTTGTTGATGTCAGAGAAAGGCTATGCGCGTGTATCTGACATTGCGGAACATTTAGGGGTCCATCCCTCCTCTGTCACCAAAATGGTTCAAAAGTTGGACCGTGAAGAATATCTGGTGTATGAAAAGTATCGTGGTCTCATGCTTACAAAAAAAGGTCAAAAAGTAGGGAAGCGATTGGTCGAGCGTCATGCGATGCTCGAGTCTTTTTTACGTCTAATCGGAGTGGATGAGGCAGATGTGTACGAGGATGTCGAGGGAATCGAACACCATCTCAGCTCGAACACACTTGACTGTATGACACAGTTCGTGGAATTTTTTGAAGATAAGCCTGAGCTCATGGATCAATTCAGAGAATTTCGGGATCAAGAGCGAGCTTCAGAGGAATAATATGTGAAAAGCGACATTCGAACTCGATTGTCGCTTTTTATTTGGTTTACCATCGCTAAAATACGAACGAATCATTCATATTTATCATAGAATGTATATTTTTTAGTTATTATTATGTTAAGATGAATCGTGGATTGAATAGATAGGGGGTGACGGCGAACATTCGCCGGATAAATGGAGATTCAAATCAAAGGAAAACTGTTTGATGAACAGCAGATTCAAACACGTGTGAAAGAGTTGGCTGAAGAAATTGAGAACGATGCAGAGGGAACACCAATCGTGATCGTCGCCGTGTTAAAGGGTTCGATGGTCTTTGCGGCAGACTTGATGCGATACATGAAAGGCAGCGTTCAGCTCGATACGGTCGCGACGTCTTCTTACGGGAAAAAGACGGTCTCGAGTGGGAGTGTGCAGCTTCGGAAGGACTTGGATTTAGATGTGGAAGGAAAGTATGTCGTCATTATCGAGGACATCATCGACACGGGACAGACGTTGAAATTCTTGTGTAAACATATGGAGCTTCATCAACCGAAACAGTTGAAAATTTGTACGCTTCTCGACAAGCCGATGCGTCGACTCGTTCAATTGGACGCAGACTATGTCGGGTTCGAAATTCCTGATGAGTTTGTCATCGGATATGGAATCGATTATGCGGAGCAATATCGGAATCTTCCATATATCGGATATGTAGAGACGACATAAAAAGGAGCGCCGCGGCGCTCCTTTTACATGTTTGCTTTCTTTTTCTTCTTGCCTTTTTTTCCTTCAATCACTGTTAAGTGTGGAGGATTGCTACGATGTACGGTTGAACGTTTAGATAACTTGGTGACGTTCGAACCAGGTTTCTTCGCTTTCCGGTTTTTAGCGGAAGCGGAAGGTTTGACTTGAGGACCACGACTTCCCTGCATTCGTTTTTTTGAGGCTTGCGCGGTTTTACGATAGCGTGCATCTTCTGCAGACATACGTGGTGCCATGAAGACGCGATAGATCACATAAAAGACTAACCCGAATATCCCGATGAACAACAATTGTCTAAACAGGCGACCCGGATCGGTGGCAAGCATATGCCCGACCCCGATGAAGCCAAGGATAAACACGATTGTTGCAGCGATCGAACCGACTCTTTGTCTGATCATGGTGCTTCCTCCTCTTATCCCTCTCTATGAATGACCGATTCTCCTAACTCTTTTCGTTCCCATGTCTCAAATGCTTCAATCGCGACTTGAATCTGCTCATCATTCGGCTCTCGTGTCGTCAATAATTGGAGCGACAGGCCCGGTTTGCCGAGGAATGACAGAAAGCGATGGTCGCGGAAACGATTGGTAAACTGAAGGACTTCAAATGAGATTCCGATGACGACCGGCAATAGCGCGATTCGGCTGACGAGTCGCAACCAGAGCGGGTCGATTGGCACAATCATATAAACGCCAATCCCGACGAAGACGGTGAATAAAATGAAACTCGAGCCACAGCGATAATGCAATCGCGAGCTTTGGCGTACTTGTTCAACCGTGACCGGACGCCCGGACTCATAGCAATTGATGACTTTATGCTCAGCGCCGTGATATTGGAAGACGCGCTTAATGAGTGGCGTCAATGATATCAAGTAGAGGTAGCTGAGTAACAATACTAATTTTATTCCCCCTTCAAGGAGGTTTTGAATCACATGTCCGGAAAATAAAGGCACGTCTTGAAACATAGCCGCGAGCAGTGCAGGCGTCACATTGAAAATCAATTTACCAAACACGTATGAGATGACACCGACGATTGCGATGATGGCAATCATCCATATGCTCTGTTTTTGGTCTTCGCTCGTGTTCGTATCTTCACTCGGGTCGACATCATATCGATCGCTCGCAAAGTTCATATGTGCAGAACCGTTCTTTAACGATTCGTAAAGCGCGACAATCCCTCTCAAGAACGGTACTTTTTTTAACGATTGGACCCAAGGGACAAGAATGCGCGCTTGCTCGAATGTTTCAATCGAGCCATCTTTTCGCCGGATGGCAGATGCGCTTTCAGAGCGGCCTTGAAACATGACGCCTTCCACAAGCGCCTGTCCCCCGACTGGGATGGTTGGTTTAGAATTCATTCACTTTCCTCGATTCTTCAAATGTTGTACTTGAATTATACCGTGATTTGTAAAAAAAACGAAAGGGCAGAAGGCTCGATTCACGTTCTTTCGATAAATTTGTTACAATAGATAAGACTTGACGAACGAGGGGGAAGAAGGTTGCGGATTTTAGTTTTAAATGGACCGAATTTAAATCTACTGGGTCGTCGTGAACCGGATGTATATGGCGATGTGTCGTTGAAAGGATTGGCGGCAGAACTGATGCTGCGCGCTCCAGAAGACGTTGAACTCACCTTTAAACAATCGAATCATGAGGGAGATTTAATTGATGCGCTGCATGACGCTTTTGATTATGAGGGTGTCATTTTGAATGCGGGTGCCTATACGCATACATCGATTGCGATCCGGGATGCCATATCCGCTATCGCTGCCCCGGTCGTTGAAGTACATATCTCGAACGTGCATGCACGCGAGACCTTTCGGCATGAGTCAAAACTTGCTGCCGTCTGTATCGGTGTCATTACCGGTTTTGGACTCACGAGCTATACGTTAGCGATGCATGCACTAATCGAACATTGGAGGAATCGACATGATTGAACGCGTAAACAAACTGCAAGCAAAGTTAGAAAAAAACGAAATTGATGCGTTGCTCGTCACAAAACGTGAGAATATCCGCTACTTATCTGGTTTCACAGGATCGAGCGGTGTCATCGTCATCACGTTGAATTCGGCAAGTTTTATCACGGACTTCCGTTACACGGAACAGGCGAACGATCAAGTGAAAGGGTATGACATCATCGAGCTTGATACGTCACTCATCAAGTCGGTAGCAGATGTCGTGTCACGTGAATCCATCAAGCGCCTTGGCATTGAGCAGGATGCGATGACAGTGGGGCAATATCGTGCTTATGAAAAAGAAGTGGACGCTCAACTTATTGAAACGTCTGGAATCGTAGAAAAACTGCGCTTGATTAAGGATGAATCAGAGATTAAGATTATGAAGGAAGCTGCGGCAATCGCTGATGCGGCGTACGCCCATATCCAGACGTTCATCCGTCCTGGTCGTACCGAAAGAGAAGTCGCGAACGAACTCGAAATGTTCATGCGTTCAAAAGGTGCCGACTCGTCATCGTTCGACATGATTGTCGCCTCGGGTCTCCGTTCGGCGCTACCGCACGGTGTGGCAAGCGATAAAGTCATCGAAACTGGAGAATTGGTTACGCTTGATTTCGGGGCTTACTATAAAGGGTACTGCTCAGATATCACGCGTACGCTTGCAATCGGTCCGATTTCGGATGAGTTGCGTCAAATCTACGATACGGTACTCCGTGCTCAACTTGCTGGCGTAGAAGGCACACGAGCCGGAATCACTGGCATTGAGGCGGATGCGTTGACACGCGATATCATTAAAGAAGCTGGATATGGCGAATACTTCGGCCACTCGACAGGACATGGTCTCGGAATGGAAGTGCATGAGGCCCCAGGATTATCGTTCCGTTCGGACACGGTGCTTGAGCCTGGTATGGTCGTGACGATCGAGCCGGGTATTTACATCAATGGCGTCGGTGGTTGCCGAATTGAAGACGATGTCGTCATCACAGAAGACGGATGCTACCGTCTGACACAGTCGCCAAAAGAGTTAATTACGATCGAGGCATAAGCTTCATCTGAATTTAGGAGGAAATCAACATGGTATCAGTTAACGATTTAAAAACAGGATTGACGGTTAAAACGTCTGACGGTTCGATTTGGCAAGTCATCGAGTTCCAACACGTAAAACCGGGTAAAGGCGCGGCATTCGTTCGTACGAAAATGCGTAACTTGCGTAACGGGGCAATCCAAGAAACGACGTTCCGTGGCGGAGAGAAAATCGAACGCGCACACATCGAGCGTAAACGCATGCAATATCTCTATCCAATGGGCGACACGTATGTCTTCATGGACAATGAATCATACGAGCAACTTGAATTGACAAGCGCTCAAGTCAAATCAGCACTTCCATATTTGCTTGAGAACATGGAAGTCAGCATCGCGGACTACGAAGGGGAGATTCTTGGAATCGAGCTTCCAACGAGCGTTGTCTTGACGATCGTCGAAGCAGACCCGGGCGTAAAAGGTGACACGGCCTCGAACGTGAAGAAAAACGCGACAGTGGAAACAGGACACGTCATTCAAGTGCCACTTTTCATCGAACCAGGTGAAAAAGTGACAGTCGATACACGTACTGGAGAGTTCATGGGTCGTTATAACGGTTAATCCTTACGAGTGCTCATTCGAATGAATGGGTGCTCTTTTTTTCTCGTTGCATTCATTGGTCTGACCAGTTATAGTGAAGGAGAGATTAGTACCAGGTATAAACAGGGGGTAAGAAAGATGCAAATCGATCAAATTAAAGAGCTTATTCAATTATTGGACCAATCATCAGTCCATGAAATGGAGCTTGAAACATCTGATTTCAAACTGTCATTAAAGAAAGAAGCGCAACAAACAGTGAGCGCGCCGATCATGCAGACACAAGCATTCGCACCGCCTGCGCCTGCTCCTCAAGTAAATGAACAAACAGAAGAACCGACGCAAGAAAAGGCGTCTTATCGTACTATCACCTCGCCGATGGTTGGAACGTTCTATTCACGTCCGGCACCGGATAAAGAAGCGTTCGTGAACGTCGGCGATCGTGTCGAGTCAGGACAAATCGTTTGTATTCTAGAGGCGATGAAACTGTTTAACGATGTCGAAGCGGAAATCAGTGGCGAAATCGTAGAGGTGTTAGTCGCCGATGGCGATCTCGTCGAATTCGGTCAACCGCTCTTCAGCGTGAAGTGAGGTCGTTATGAAATTATTAATTGCTAACCGCGGGGAAATCGCGGTTCGAATCATACGTGCAGCAAAAGAATTGAATATTCCGACGGTCGCTGTCTTCTCTGAGGCAGATCGTGAAGCGTTACATGTTCATCTGGCTGACGAGGCTTATTGCATCGGTCCGAATCCATCGAAGGACTCCTATTTAAATATCCCTAATATCTTATCAGTCGCCTGCGCCGTGGATGCGACGATGGTACATCCCGGTTACGGCTTTTTGGCTGAAAATGCCGAGTTCGCCGAGATGTGCGAGGCGTGCGGGATTCAATTTGTCGGCCCGAGCAGCTATGCGATTCGCAAAATGGGAATCAAGGATGAAGCCAAACGAACGATGATCGAGTCAGGTGTTCCTGTCGTTCCGGGTTCAAGTGGGGTCGTCACCGACGAAGAAGCCATGGAACTCGCACGTGAGATGGGTTATCCGGTCATCATCAAGGCGACAGCCGGCGGTGGAGGACGTGGCATTCGCGTCGCTCGAGACGAGCACGAACTCGTTTCAGGATTGGTCGCGACACGTAAAGAAGCGAAGCAGGCGTTTGGGAATGGTGACGTGTATCTTGAGAAGTTCATCGAGTCGTTCCGTCATGTCGAAGTGCAGGTTCTCGCTGATCAATTCGGCAATGTCATTCACTTAGGTGAACGTGATTGTACGATCCAACGTCGCATGCAAAAACTAGTCGAAGAGGCGCCATCACCTGCGATTGATGAAACGACACGTCAATTGATGGGGGATGCGGCCGTCAAAGCGGCAAAAGCCATTCAGTACTCGGGAGCGGGGACCATCGAGTTCATTTACGTTCCAGAATCAAACGAGTTTTATTTCATGGAGATGAATACCCGGATCCAAGTCGAGCATCCCGTCACCGAGATGATCACAGGATTCGATCTCGTTCAAGCGCAGCTTGAAGTGGCGCTCGGACATCCGCTTGCCATCTCACAAGAGGACATTACGTTCTCAGGACATTCCATCGAGTGTCGAATCAACGCGGAAGACCCATTTATGGACTTCCGTCCGATGGCAGGGAAGATTGACCAATATATTGTTCCAGGCGGTATGGGTGTCCGTGTCGATAGTGGACTCTATGCAGGAGCGATGATTCCGCCGTTCTATGACTCGATGGTTGCGAAATTGATTGTCCATGCGCCAACGCGTGATGAGGCCATTCTGAAAATGTTGCGTGCTTTGGATGAGTTTACGGTTTCGGGGATTAAAACGACGATTCCATTCCATCAACAAGTCATGGCACATGAGCAGTTCCGCATCGGGACGTTCGATACGAAATTCGTTGAAAAAGAAATGTCATTGGCAAAATAACATGAACCAGGAAGCCCGAACATTATTTCGGTTTCCTGGTTTTTTGTACTGAATTTATGAGTGCTTTATGCTAAACTATCACAATGAAAGCATGTAAAAGGAGAGTAACTGAATGAAACGTCATGAAGCACGAGAGAAAGCGATTCAAACGCTTTTTCAAATCGAAGTATCTAAATTAGAGGTGGACGAAGCAATCGAGTTCGCATTAGATGGAGAAGAGTCTGATCCGTTTTACGAACAACTCGTCACAGGGACGCTAGAACATATTGAAGATATCGACGCATTACTAGTTGAAAACTTGAAAAACTGGCGCTTGGATCGCCTAGGAAACGTCGAGCGTACGATTCTTCGAATGGCAACGTTCGAATTGTTATACGTCGAGACGATTCCAGAGAACGTCACTATTAACGAGGCGGTCGAACTCGCGAAATCGTTCGCGGACGAAGAAGCCGGCAAACTCGTGAATGGCGTACTCGGAAATATCATTAAAGAAGACTAAAAAATAGAGATAAGACACCAGACCAACTACAGAAAAACCTAAAGACAACGGGGGATGAGAGAGATGGCAGTAGTGATCGACGGGAAACAAGTGGCAGCATCATATCGAGAAACGTTAAAAGAGCGTGTGGCGGAACTTCGCGCACGTGGCATCGTACCGAAATTAAAAGTAGTGTTGATTGGGGATGACCCAGCGAGTCATAGCTATGTACGCGGGAAGGAACGGGCGGCAGAAGAAATCGGAATCGATTCACAAGTCCTCCGTTTTGATGAGACGATTAGCGAGAAGGAATTGCTCGACTTGATTGATTTGATGAATGCGGATGAGGAAGTTCATGGGATTCTCGTGCAACTTCCTTTGCCGAAACACATCGACGAATCACGAGTCATCATGCGTATCTCCCCTGAAAAGGACGTCGATGGCTTTCATCCTGAGAATGTCGGGAAGATGATGCTCGGTCTCGATACGTTACTTCCGTGCACGCCGCACGGTATCTTACATCTCGCAAAAACACAAACCGAGATCGCCGGAAAGCACGTTGTCGTCGTCGGTCGTAGTCAAATCGTCGGTAAACCGGTAGGCATGTTGTTCTTGAATGAATCAGCAACGGTCACGTATTGTCATTCGAAAACAGCTGACCTCGGTGAGATGACGCGACAAGCGGATATTTTGATTGTCGCGGTCGGTCGTGCTGGTTTAGTCACAGCAGACATGGTCAAACCGGGCGCGCTTGTCATCGATGTCGGAGTCAATCGGGTCGAAGGTCGTCTAGTCGGTGACGTGGACTATGAAGCTGTTAAGGAAAAGGCGAGTGCCATCACCCCAGTTCCGGGTGGTGTCGGTCCGATGACCATCACGATGCTCATGCATAATACGGTCGAGGTTGCATCACGTGGCTAATCCACTCCCGGTTTCTGAAGTTGTTCGATATGTGAAGCGACAACTTGATGATGATGTCTTGCTTCGACAAGTCGCGGTCATCGGTGAAATCTCAAATTTCAAACGTTATTCATCCGGTCATTGTTATTTCACGTTGAAAGATGACGCGTCTCGGATGAAAGCCGTCATGTTTTCTCGCGATGCCAAACAACTTCAATTCGAACCGAAAGATGGAATGAAAGTCATCGCCGTATCAAAGGTGACGATGTATGAAGCGACGGGAGATGTACAACTGTACGTCGAATTGATGCGACAAGACGGAATCGGTCTATTGTTTGAGCGATATGAGGCGAGAAAGCGTGAACTAGAGGAGATGGGCTGGTTCGACGAGGAGCGGAAGCACCCGCTCCCGATGTTTCCAGAGCGCGTTGGGATCGTGACGTCTCCAAAAGGAGCGGCGCTACACGATATCGCGACCACACTTCGTCGTCGTGCGCCACATGTGGCGATCACGTTCGCACCTGTAGCTGTACAGGGAGAAATGGCGGCTCCACAAGTCGCGTCGGCCATTCGCTGGATGAACGAACGCACCGATTGTGATGTACTCATCGTCGGTCGCGGTGGCGGTTCCATCGAGGAGCTTTGGGCATTTAATGAAGATGTTGTGGTGGAGGCAATCTATGCGTCCACGATTCCCATCATTTCTGCTGTCGGTCACGAGACAGACTTTACGCTTTCTGATTTCGTCGCCGATGTTCGAGCTGCGACTCCGACAGCGGCGGCTGAACTCGCTACCGCGATGATTGATGCGCAGCGAAAAGATGTAGAACGTTTGGATAACCATCTGCACAAAGCCGTCAGAGAGCAATTGGATGATTCGCGAACCCGTGTGGAACGGATGATCAATAGCTATGGATTAAAATCGCCGAGGTACACGATTTCTCAAAAACGGGAACGATTCGCCCAGTCAGAAATCCGTCTCGAGCAAGGGATGAGGCGACATCTCACCCAAGCCACTCATCAGCTCCGTCAGTTGTCACAGCAGCTAGATGTAAAGCGATTTTCAAAAACGTTGTCCAAGCAAGGGGAAGAAGTCAATCATATGGTCGAGCGACTCCGTCGAACGAGACCATTAGAACAAGCAACGCTACAATTTGCACAACAGGTTGGACGGTTGCATGCAGTCAGTCCGCTCGCCGTCTTGTCACGTGGATATACGTTCATTGAACAAGATGGGGCCTATGTGCAGAACGTGAAACAATTACGTGACGGTGATATCTCGATTCGTTTTCGGGATGGTCATGCGATCGCTGAGGTGAAGGAGAGGATTGTCGGTGACGAAGAAAGAACAGACATTTGAGGCGGCGCTCGAGCGCCTCGAACAGATCGTCGCGCAACTCGAGAGCGGTGATGTCCCGTTAGAGGAAGCGATGACCCTATATGAGGAAGGTGTCCGCTTGTCTGCGTTGTGCCAGACAAAACTCTCTGCCGCCGAGAAAAAAATGGATGAAATTTTAGAACTTGATGGGACGCTTCGTGAAAAAGGAGGATCCGCATGAACCGTACCGATGACTTGAACAAGTGGAAACGGACCGTCGAACTGGCGATGCAGGAACTCATTGAGTCGAGTGAGATGCCGAAACGATTACGAGACGCAATGACGTATTCTTTAGAGGCTGGCGGGAAACGCATTCGTCCTGCTCTCGTCTATGCCGTCCTTGAAACGTATAGCATGTCACTCGAGCGAGGACGTGAGGTGGCGGCGAGTTTAGAGATGGTTCATACATACTCACTCATCCATGATGATTTGCCGGCCATGGATGATGACGATCTTCGTCGTGGACGACCGACCAATCATCGTCAGTTTGATGAAGCGACCGCTATTTTGGCTGGGGACGCCTTATTGACGGACGCATTCCGTATTCTCACACAGATGCCACTCCCTGCGCTAGATGTCGTCGAGATTATTCGTATTTTTGGATTGGCGGCCGGTAGCTCAGGTATGGTCGGTGGGCAGTTGGATGATATGCTGGCTGAAAAGCGGAACGACGTCACACTTGAAGAGCTCCAATCCATTCATGAACGGAAGACAGGTGCGCTACTCGTCTATGCACTTGAAGCCGGTGCGATTTTGGCAGGGTCATCGGTGGAAGATCGGATGCACCTCAAACAGTTCGGACGTCATCTTGGCATCGCTTTTCAGATTCAAGACGATATCCTCGATGTCGTCGGAGATGAACAAGCAATCGGAAAACGCGTCGGCTCAGATGAATTGAATGACAAGACGACTTATCCGAAGCTTCTCGGCTTAGAGGGAGCGAAGCAAGCTCTTGAGCAAGAAGTGGGAGCGGCACACGCTGCAATTGAATCACTTTCAGTTCCAGCGCCGTTACTTCTTGAGATGCTATCATTTGTAGTGAAACGAAATCATTGACCTCGGTGACACGATGAGCACATCGTGTCACCTTTGTTTTGGGGAATGTGTGGCATATGCCGTCACATTCTTGTAAAATGTAAGGTACGAATCAGTAAAATGTGAGGAGAAAGGATGGTCATTATGGACTTGACATCCATTCAAGACCCGTCGTTCCTGAAACGGATGTCTGTATCAGAGCTCGAATCGCTCGGTTCAGACATTAGACGATTCTTGATTGAAAAATTGGCAGTGACGGGAGGGCATTTGGCGCCAAACTTGGGAGTTGTAGAGTTGACGCTTGCCTTGCACCGTGTATTTGACAGTCCGAAAGACCAACTCGTATGGGACGTCGGTCATCAAGCATACGTTCATAAAATTTTGACAGGACGTACGAACCAGTTTGATACTCTCCGACAATACAATGGGTTATGTGGTTTCCCGAAACGTTGTGAGAGCGAGCATGATGTGTGGGAAACAGGGCACAGTTCGACTTCTCTCTCTGCAGCCATGGGGATTGCGATTGCGAATGAATTGAAAGGGCGCGCCAACGATCGTGCCATCGCCATCATCGGGGACGGTGCTTTGACTGGGGGGATGGCACTTGAAGCCCTCAATCACATCGGTGCCGAGAAACAGAACGTGATTGTCATTCTAAATGATAATGAGATGTCGATTGCGCCGAACGTAGGAGCGATGCATAATATGCTTGGTCGTATCCGGGCATCGCGCAAGCTGAAGCATGCTCGAGAAGAAATGGAGTCACTCATCAAACACATCCCGCTCGTCGGGAGTTCACTTGAACGAAGCGGGGAACGGGTGAAGGACCTCTTAAAATCTGCTCTCATTCCGGGAACGTTCTTTGAAGAACTTGGCTTCACTTACTTTGGGCCGACAGATGGGCATGATTTGAAAGACTTGCTCGAAACGCTTGAGTACGCGAAGAAAATCGACGGTCCGGTTCTCGTCCACGTCATTACGAAAAAAGGGAAGGGATATCGTCCGGCTGAATTGGACGGTGTCGGAACATGGCACGGTCTTGGACCTTATAAAATTGAATCTGGTGAAGTCATCAAAGGCAAACCGAAAGGACCAAGCTATTCGAAAGTCGTCGCGGAGACGATCACGAAAGTGGCTGAGTCAGACGAACGGGTGACGTTGATCACACCAGCGATGAGTGTCGGTTCGAAACTCGATTGCTTTACGAAGAAATTCCCGGAGCGTATGTTTGATGTCGGAATTGCCGAGCAACATGCGGTCACCCTCGCTGGGGGACAGGCGACGCAAGGGTTGAAACCGGTCGTCTCGATTTATTCGACCTTCTTCCAACGCGCGTATGATCAACTAGTCCATGACATTTGTCGTCAAAACTTGAACGTCGTGTTCACGATTGACCGATCTGGACTTGTCGGAGCGGATGGAGAGACGCACCAAGGTGTGTTCGATATCGCCTTCATGCGTCACGTGCCAAACATTCGAATCTTGATGGCAAAAGATGAAGAAGAATTACAACAACTCGTTTATTCTGCACTCCGTTACGATGGTGGACCGATTGCGATTCGTTTCCCGCGTGGCGAAGGGATCGGTGTTCCGATGAGTGAGACGCTTCAAGTAATTTCACTCGATGATTGGGAAGTCGAGGCAGAAGGGACAGATGTCGCTATCTTGACGTTCGGTCCTCAAGTGCAAGACGCCCTCGAAGTCCGAGCACTATTAGAAGGTAAGCTCAGTGTGCGCGTCATTAACTGTCGTAGCATCAAGCCGCTCGATGATGCGATGCTGACTTCACTTTATGCAGAGGGGATTCCGCTCGTGACATTAGAAGAGGCTGCTCTCGCCGGTGGCTTTGGAAGTAGCGTGCTTGAACACGCGAATGAAGCCGGAGCGTTTCCACGGATTCAACGTCTCGGTATTCCGGATCGATATATCGAGCATGGCGGTGTCAACCAGCTCCTAGAAGAGATTGGACTGCGACCTGCCCAAATGGCGGAATCGATTGAACGGTTCGTCATGGAGACAAATCGACAGAATGTGTGAGGGATTATGGAAAAAAGAAAGAAAACTAGATTAGATGTATTGCTCGTCGAACGTGGACTTGCTGAAACACGGGAAAAGGCAAAACGGTCGGTCATGGCCGGTCTCGTCTATAGTGGGACAGAACGTCTAGACAAGGCGGGCGATAAAGTGTTTGATGATATCCCTCTCGAAGTGAAGGGTCAAGTTCTTCCTTATGTTGGACGTGGCGGCTTGAAACTCGAGAAAGCGCTCGACGTCTTCCCGCTCGATGTCTTTGGACGAGTCGGAATCGACATCGGCTCATCGACGGGTGGGTTCACGGACTGTGCGCTTCAAAACGGCGCGACTCAAATGTACGCGGTCGATGTCGGCTATAATCAGCTTGCCTGGAAACTACGGAGCGATGATCGCGTCGTCGTCATGGAGCGGATGAACTTCCGCCACGCGACGGCCGATCAGTTCCCGATTCAACCAGATTTCGCAACGATTGACGTCTCCTTTATCTCGCTTCGTCTGATGGTGCCGCCGCTGAAACAAATCTTGAAGCAAGACGGTGTCGTCATGGCGCTCGTCAAACCTCAATTTGAAGCAGGGAAGGCCGATGTCGGGAAAAAAGGAATTGTTCGGGACCGTAACGTCCATGAACGAGTCGCAAGCGATATGGTCCGATACTTCGCATCGGAAGGCTTCTTTGTCGAAGCGCTGGATTACTCTCCGATCACTGGAGGGGATGGGAACATCGAGTTTCTTCTCTTCGCTCGGTATACGGGAGTAGGTGGCGTCTCGCCATCGCTACAAGTCGAAGAGGTCGTAAATGCGGCCCATGCCAAACTGAAGGGATAAAATGATGCTACAGACCTCGTTGTCTGTAGCTTTTTCCTTTACTCGTCTACTAGATGGGGAATGGTGGAAATCCCACCTGGAATGCTAGACCTTTTTTCGACAATACTTTAGAATGATAATGTGTATGTGAAACGAAAAATGAGGTGTCAGCGCTTATGAACAAAGGACAGCGATTGATTAAAATTCGAGACATCGTGACGAATCGAGAAATCGAGACGCAAGATGAGTTGGTGGATGAGCTACGTCGCTCGGGGTACCCAGTCACACAGGCAACCGTGTCTCGGGATATTAAAGAGTTACATCTGGTCAAAGTCCCATTGAACGATGGACGATATAAGTACAGTCTGCCTGCCGATCAACGCTTTAATCCATACGGGAAAATGAAGCGAATCCTTAGTGACAGCTTCGTCTCGGTCGATTCTGCACAAAATTTGGTCGTCATGAAAGTGCTCCCGGGAAATGCTGATGCAATCGGCGTCTTGATTGATCATCTATCATGGGATGAATTGATTGGGACGGTGTGTGGAGATGATACGATTTTAATGATTGCACGCGACGAAGAGAAGGCGAAGCAAATCATCGATCGACTACTCGGAATGTTATGAGGTGAACGTACGTATGTTAGCAGAACTATCAATCAAACAGTTTGCGATTATTGACGAATTAAACATTCCGTTTAATCGAGGTATGACTGTGCTCACGGGTGAGACAGGTGCCGGTAAATCGATCTTGTTGGATGCGATTGGATTGCTTGTTGGAGGACGTGGCTCAAGTGAGTTCGTGCGATATGGTCAAGATAAAGCTGAAATCGAAGGTCTGTTCATGATTGAACCGGATCACCCGGTCATCGAAGCGGCCGAACAATATGGCATCGATGTTGAAGATGGGACAGTCATCTTACGTCGAGACCTACATAGTAGCGGGAAGAGCGTCTGCCGTGTGAACGGGAAAATGATGCCGCTCTCGACGTTACGGGAGTTCGGACGGCTACTGGTCGATATTCACGGTCAACATGAACATCAACATTTAATGGATGCGGAATTTCACCTTGGCATATTAGACCATTTCGCCGAAAAAGAAATCAGTCCGTTAGTCGAGGAATATCAAACGGCATTTGCGGCCTGGAAACAAGTCGCCGATGAATTGAAGCGTCTTAGTCAAAGTGAGCAGGAGCTTGCTCAACGAATGGATCTTTTGTCGTTTCAAACGAAAGAAATCGAAACGGCTGAATTAAAAGTTGGGGAAGAACAGGCGTTGACAGAAGAACGGGATGAATTGGCCAACTTTGAACGCATTCATCAACACATTCGTCTCTCGTATGAGGCGGTTGCCGAGGAGTCAAATGGACTCGATCAAATCGGAGTGGCGATGCGCGAGATGGAAGAGGCGTCACAGCTCTCTTCGTCTTTGACATCTGTATCGGAGACAATCTCTAACGCTTATTATTTGTTGGAGGATGCAAAGTTCCAACTCCGGGACCAGTTAGATTCGCTCGAATTTGACCCGATTCGATTGGATGAGATTGAGTCACGATTGGCTCTTTTCCAGCAATTGAAACGAAAGTATGGGACGACCATCGAAGAAGTCATCACCTATGGCGAACAAGTGTCGGATGAATTGAAGTCGATGACGAACCGGGAAGAGCATTTACAAACGCTCTCAGATGAACTCATTCGATTAGAGCAAATTGCAAGAGAAGCTGGCATGAGACTGTCTTCAGCGCGTAAGATGGCTGCGGAGTCGCTTCAGCATGCGATTCATCGAGAGTTGAAAGAACTATATATGGAAAAAACAGCGTTCGAGGTCCGTTTTAAAACTACATCGCTTAAACAAGATGGTTTAGATGACGTAGAGTTTTACATGATGACGAACGTTGGAGAACCGTTCAAACCGCTCGCAAAAGTCGCTTCAGGAGGAGAACTTTCCCGTGTCATGCTCGCACTCAAATCAATCTTTTCAAGAACGGTTGGAGTGGCCTCCATTATTTTTGACGAGGTCGACACAGGGGTCTCTGGACGTGTCGCGCAGGCGATGGGTGAAAAAATCTTCCGACTTTCTGTCGGCTCTCAAGTCCTCTGTATCACGCACTTGGCACAAGTTGCTGCGATGGCAGACCAACATCTTTACATTACGAAAACCGAAACGAATGAACGGACGAAAACAAATGTGACGTCCCTCGACCGTGAAAGTCGAATCGACGAATTGGGTCGCATGATTGCTGGCGCTCAAATGACAGACTTGACGAAGCAACACGTCGAAGAATTACTTGAGATGTCACAACAAGTAAAACAGAAGTTCATCAAAGGAGTGTCATAAGTGATTACATTATGTATTGCGGACGACAATCGAGAAATCGTCGATTTGTTGAGCCGACAATTAGAATCTGAGCCTGATCTTCGTGTCGTAGGTACGGCACACGATGGAGAAACATGCTTGGATGTCGTCAAGACACACCAACCGGATGTACTCTTACTCGATATTATCATGCCGCATTTGGATGGAATCGGAGTATTGCAACGCCTAAATGAAGAATTAGGTGATGACAAACCGGAAGTGATCATGTTGAGCGCGTTTGGAAAAGATGAAGTGACGAAACAGGCCGTGCAACTCGGGGCCTCTTATTTTCTCGTCAAACCGTTCAATATTCAACAGTTATTAACGAAAATTCGTGAATTGTCAGAAGGAACAAATCGAGAATTCGACGGAATGACGCCAGAAGAAATTGAAATCTCACTCCTGCTTCAGCAACTCGGAATCTCTCCGCGAATCAAAGGGTTCAAGTATATCCGTCAAGCTGTCATTTACGTGCGAGAACGCCAAGATTTGCTCGGTCTCATCACGAAAGAATTATATCCGATGGTCGCAAAAGAGCATGAGACGACATCTTCTCGTGTAGAACGAGCAATGCGTCATGCAATCAAGACGGCATGGGAGAACGGCATGCGCGATCATGAGATGTTCGAAGGGCGACCGGAGCGTGAGCGAAGCCCGAAAAACTCGGAGTTTATCTCGTACTTCGTCACGTATGTATCGTTTAAGAATAATTGAATCATTTCATGAGGACTAAGTCGTGATGGGACTTAGTCTTTTTTAATGAAACAATTACTTTAAGATTTATTTACTTTATGAAAGAAAGCGCTTGCAAAATGGTAGGCCTTTGTTATAATAAAGATGTACCAAGTTACTTGGACAAGCGTCAGATGAACGCTTTTCAAACTTGTTCCGGAGCAACGTTTGAAGAAACCAAATCATCTCGGTTCGCTATCCGATTATAGCTCAGAGGTGGGAACGACACCTCAAGTCGTTAATGTCCCGACGTGAGGTCGCGACAGTCGCTCATTCGCGAGGCGATTCTATCATCAACTCGAAGCTAGGGGTTGATATAGGAAAAAACAATCGTTCAGTTAACCAAAAGGAGTGTTGTCAACCGTTGAACAGTTTATGGCAAGCGTTCGACTTCACGATGGATGGTTCGACATGATCCGATAAGTAAATCAGTTAGTAACTCGAATGGTAAGATTCCGTTCACGCAAGACGGCAGTTACTAAAGTTCTTTCATACTTCTTCATTAAGAAGACGTTGGATTTCATGTCAAAGTAAGTAACGTAGTTTGAAAGGAGATCATCCGTAGTGATCACAATTCAATATGAATAAAAGGTTCCGCACTTGAAATGAAGTCAAGTTAGGGAACCTTTTTTTGTGTGCTTATGAGTCGAGGCGTTGTACTTTTCCTGTTTTTTTGTCGCGGTTAAAAATATAGCCGGCTACAAATCCGATCCCGCCCATGGCGAGCAGAAGCCCAAAGGTCCCCTGCAACATGGAGGCGGCAGCGAGTGAATCGAACCATGAAAACGGTGCGCTCGTCTTCAAAAAGAAGCTATCACGTAGCAATTTGATTCCGTAAACACCTAATAACCCAGGGACGATTAAGATTAGAAGCGCGATAAAACGCATGCAATCTCCTCCTTTACCATACATTATTTTAACAGAAATCGATCTGTTCGACACGGTCTATTTTGGGCAGCTTGCGAATCAGGTGCGGATTCAGTAGCATGAAATAGAGAAGAATGATGATGGGGGAATATGTATGAATAAACGATTGATGATTGTGGGGGCAGGAAAAGGGGGGACCGAAGTCCTTCATATGCTGATGGATTCGCCGCTTGCAACGATTGTAGCGGTCGTAGATTCTGATACATCTGCAGAAGGAATAGCCCTTGCTAAAAGTTATGGCATATCTGTGGCGGACGATTGGAAACAGTATGCGGATGCGACACTAGATTTTGTCATCGAAACGACGGGGAAACATCAAACGTTTGAACAATTAAAAGATCATTTCAAAGATGCAGTCGTCTTACCAGGGGAATTTATTCGGATTGTGGTCGAACGATTGAAACAGAATCAACAAATGCTCGAGGCCATCATTGAATGTACGAGTGAGGCCATCTCGGTCGCAGATCATCACGGTAATACGATTTTGATCAATCCGTCTTATACACGGTTGACCGGATTCAAAAAAGAAGATGTGGTCGACAAACCAGCGACGGCAGATATCGGGATGCAGGAAAGCGTCCATTTAAAAGTACTATCGACCGGGCAAGGCGTTCGAGACATTCGGATGCAAATTGGGGCGACACGCCGAGATATTCTTGTGAATGCGGAACCGATCATCGTCGAAGGGAAGTTGCGAGGATCGGTCGGGGTCATTCGTGACGTATCTCAGATTCGTGCACTGCGTGATGAATTGCAGGAGGCAAAGACACGCATCCGGAATCTAGAAGCGAAATATCAGTTTGCCGATATCATTGCGACGAGTGATGCCATGCGATTTGTCATCGAACAGGCGAAACTTGCGGCTGTGACCCCCGTGACGGTATTGATTCGCGGAGAATCGGGAACAGGAAAGGAACTGTTCGCCCACGCCATTCATGGAGAATCTCCTCGAAAATATAAAAAGTTCATTCGCGTGAACTGTGCGGCGATTTCACCGACGCTACTTGAAAGTGAGCTATTCGGTTATGAAGATGGAGCCTTCAGTGGGGCTAAACGTGGTGGGAAAACAGGATATTTCGAAGAAGCGGATGGCGGTTCACTCTTTCTAGACGAAATCGGGGAGCTCCCCCTTGATGTCCAAGTGAAGCTCTTACGTGTCCTCCAAGAAAATGAAATTGTCCGAGTCGGAGGGACGACGGCAATCCCAATCGATGTCCGGATCATTGCCGCAACGAATGCCGATCTCGAACAAAAAGTAGCAGACGGAACATTCCGGGAAGATTTGTATTACCGAATCAATCGGATGCCGATCCATATCCCACCATTACGTGAGCGATTAAATGAACTCGAGGCACTATGTGAACGGATAATCCGTAAACTGAATCAAGAATACGGTCGTAGTGTACGTGGCGTTGACGAAGATGCCTTAACATTACTGAAGAGCCAACATTGGAAAGGGAATGTGCGAGAACTGGAGAATGTGATTGGTCGTGCGATGATTTATATGGCAAGCTCCGAACAGTGGATTGCCCCACATCATTTGCAGTTATCCAATCGTTCCACGAGTCAAAAAGTGGTCGAATCTGGAACGTTTCACGAGGCCGTTGCAAAATATGAACGCGATTTGATTGAACGAGCAATTGAAGAGGCAAGTGGCAACAAATCAGAAGCAGCCCGCCGATTGAAGATTTCGATTCGAACATTATACAACAAGCTCGACACCACGCAATAATTTGCAGGAAAATTTATGCACGGTAAGCATTAATTTGCATGGTCATCCGCATTATAAAGCGCTTACAATTTAGGAAACAAACTTGCTTATGATATAGTGTAGAGAGCAAGGGGGGACAATGATGAATTTTGAACGGATGCTGACGAACGCAAAAGAGTTAGAAGGCTGTACCGTGTCCATTGCGGGGGCAGCGGACGAAGAAGTCATCCGGGCCGTAAAACTCGCTACGGATCATGGACTGTCACGCTTCATTTTGTTCGGTGAAGCTCGAGACATCCGAAATTTATGTGAACAGCATGGAATCGATAAGTCATCCGTCGATATTTTACATGCGAAAGGTGACGTTGAGATTGCGCGACGTGCCGCATTAGCTGTGAAAAATAAAGAGGCGGACGTCCTCATGAAGGGGATGGTGTCGACATCGACATTTATGAAAGCCGTCCTTAATCGTGAAGCTGGACTCCGTACGAAGCGGACGCTCAGCCACATCGCACTATTCCAAATTCCGAATCGTGAAAAGTTGATTGGAGTGACGGATGCGGCGATTCATATCGCACCGACACTCGAAGAGAAGGTCGAAATTATTCACAATGCGGTAGAAGCGATGCATGACATCGGTTACGAATCGCCGAAAGTCGCAGCCATTGGAGCAGTCGAGGTAGTCAATCCACAAATGAATGCGACTCTCGATGCGGCACTACTTAGCCAAATGAATCGACGTGGACAAATCAAGGGCTGTGTCGTAGATGGACCTCTCGCGCTCGACAACGCTGTCGACATGGTCGCAGCAAAGCAAAAAGGAATCAACAGTGAAGTTGCCGGTCAAGCCGATTTATTAGTCGTACCTTACATAGAGGTCGGCAACGTCCTTTATAAATCAATCATGTATTTCGCAGAGGCGAGCGTAGCGGCGATTGTCGTCGGCGCATCTGCCCCTGTTGTATTGACAAGTCGTGCCGATACTGCCGAAGCGAAGCTATATTCGCTCGCGTTCGCTTTGTTACATGCTAAACATTAATCGTACTTAACAGGAGGAATTAATCATGATGGAAACAAACACTGAGCCACGCTTCCGTATTTTTGATGTCTTACAATCTGAGGACTATGAGCAAATCGTATTTTGCCAAGACCAAGCGTCTGGACTAAAGGCGATCATCGCCATCCATGACACGACGCTCGGGCCAGCTCTCGGTGGACTACGTATGTGGAACTATGAATCAGAACAAGAGGCACTCACGGATGTGTTGCGTCTCGCAAAAGGAATGACATATAAAAATGCTGCAGCGGGTCTCAACCTTGGGGGCGGGAAGGCCGTCATCATCGGAAATGCGAAGACAGATAAATCAGAGGCGCTCTTCCGTGCATTCGGACGATATGTTCAATCTCTTAGTGGTCGTTACATCACGGCTGAAGATGTAAATACAACAGTTGCCGACATGGACTTCATTCACATGGAAACGGATTACGTCACGGGCGTCAGTCCTGCATTCGGTTCAAGTGGTAACCCTTCACCGGTCACGGCATATGGTGTGTATCGTGGAATGAAGGCTGCTGCGAAATGGAAATTTGGGACAGATTCGCTCGCAGGGAAGACCGTTGCTGTACAAGGTGTTGGTAACGTGGCCTACAACTTATGTCGCCACCTCCACGAAGAGGGTGCTCATTTGATTGTGACTGACATTAACGAGGAAGCACTCAAACGTGCCGAAGCAGACTTTGGTGCGACGGTCGTCAAACCGGATGAGATTTACGCGGTCGAATGTGACATTTTCGCTCCATGTGCCCTCGGTGCCGTCATCAACGACAAAACAATTCCACAATTGAAAGCACAAATCGTCGCAGGTGCTGCCAACAACCAATTGGCAGAAGATCGTCACGGAGACGTGCTCGACGAAAACGGAATTCTATACGCACCAGACTTCGTCATTAATGCAGGTGGGGTCATCAACGTCGCAGACGAACTTGAAGGCTACAACCGTGAACGGGCAATGAAGAAAGTCGAACTCATCTATGACAACATGATGCGCGTCTTTGAAATCGCAGAACGTGATGGCGTACCAACGCACGTTGCGGCCGATAAGATGGCGGAAGAGCGGATTCACATGATGTCGCGTTCACGCAGTCAGTTCCTTAAAGTTGAAAAAAGCATCCTAGGGAGACGCTAAGATGACAAAACGGCTAATTCTTGCAATCAACCCAGGGTCGACCTCGACGAAAATTGGATTGTTTGATGGGAAGGAGGAAGTGATGACACGCACGGTCCGACATGCGATCGATGTGACGGGTCTCACACTTCCAGAGCAGTTGCCTCATCGTGAGCAAGAAGTACGTGCCTTATTAGAAGAGACGGGCATCGCGGTCAATGATTTGACCGCGATCGTCGGTCGTGGTGGCTTGCTTGCACCAATGACGTCAGGAACGTATACAGTCAACGATCTCATGCGTGAAGATTTGACGAGCGGACGTTTCGGGATGCATGCATCGAATCTCGGTGGTCTTATCGCTTCGAAAATCGGTGGGGCTGAAGGGATTCCTAGTTTCATAGTGGATCCGGTCGTCGTCGATGAGATGGACGAGTTGGCCCGTAAGACCGGCATGCCAGAAATCAATCGTCGTAGCATTTTCCATGCCCTCAATCAAAAGGCTGTCGCGAAACGATTCGCGGCCGAAAATGGAAGCGATTACAATGAGCTGAATCTTATCGTTGCGCATCTTGGTGGGGGAATCACAGTCGGTGCCCATGCGGCAGGTCGAGTCATCGACGTGAATAATGGTCTTGACGGAGATGGACCGCTCGCGCCGGAGCGGGCAGGCTCGATTCCTGTTGGACAGGTAGTAGAACTATGTTATAGTACCAGGTATAAAGAATCGGAAATGAAAAAGAAAATTGTCGGTCAGGGCGGCCTGTTTGCTCATCTCGGTACATTCGATGCCATTGAGATTGAGCAGCGGGTCGAATCAGGAGATGATGAGGCGAGGCTGTTGTATGAGACGATGGCTTATCGTGTCGCTCAAGAGATTTCAAAACACGGCGCGACATTATGCGGTCGTGTGGATGCCATCTTACTGACGGGCGGGATTGCATATTCCGAGTGGCTGACTGAAAAAATCAAGGAGCGTGTCACTTATCTCGCGCCGGTACACGTATATCCGGGTGAAGATGAGCTTAAAGCGTTGGCTGAAGGTGCACTTCGCGTCATCGAGAAGGAAGAGACCGCACGAGTTTATGAGGGGGATGCACATGGCACGAGAATTTGATGTTGTCGTCATCGGTGGAGGACCAGGAGGATATGTGGCTGCAATCAAGGCGGCCCAGGCTGGTAAATCTGTCGCAATCGTCGAGGCGAGAAAGTTAGGTGGCACCTGCTTACATAGAGGATGCATCCCGACGAAGGCGCTTTTAAAAGCTGCACATGTCTATCAAACGGCGAAGCAAAGTGCGACGTATGGCGTGGAGACGGGAGATGTGACGTTCAATATGGAACGCGCTCAAACGTATAAGCGTGATCTTGTGGCTGGACTAGAAAAAGGAATCGAACATTTGATGAAACAAGGGAAAATCGAAGTGTTCCGCGGAAAGGCCTCTATTCTTGGACCAAGCATCTTCTCACCACAACCAGGGACTGTATCCGTTGAGGATGAAAGCGGTGAATCAGAACTGATCTTGCCGAATCAATTGATTATCGCAACAGGGTCGATTCCTCGTGAACTTCCTGGATTGCCGTTCGATCACAAACGGATTTTGAATTCGGACGACCTCCTCAATTTTGAAACGCTACCTGAATCGATTGCGATTGTCGGTGGCGGGGTCATTGGAGTCGAATGGGCGTCCATGCTCGTCGACCTTGATGTGAACGTGACATTGATCGAAGTAGGCGATCGATTACTCCCACTCGAGGACAAAGCAGTATCGCGTGAAGTGGAGCGTCTTTTGAAGAAGCGCGGAGTCCGCGTGAAGAAGAGCGTGACGGTCGACGCTGAACGAACATTGATTCACGAAAATGCAGTGGAGCTTGCTGTCGGGGAAGAGATGTTACAAGTAGACTGTGTCCTCGTCTCGGTTGGCCGAGTTGCCAACACGGAAGACTTAGGACTTCAAAACACTTCTATCGTCGTAGAGAACGGCATCATTCAAGTCGATAGTCAGTATCGGACGAAAGAACGTCATATCTTCGCAATCGGGGACTGTATCGGGAAGTTACAACTCGCCCATGTCGCGTCGGCAGAAGGTGTGAAAGCGGTCGAGACGATTCTTGGTCTTGAGCCGACACCGCTCGATTACGCGCTCATCCCACGCTGTGTATACAGTGTCCCTGAAGTCGCTTCGGTCGGTTTGACAGAAGAAGCGGCAAAAGAGGCCGGACATGATGTGAAGACTGGGACGTATCGATTCAACGGACTCGGGAAAGCGCGGATTGAAGGACAAGCCGACGGATTCGTCAAACTCGTTTCGGACAAAGAAACAGATGACCTTCTTGGTGTTCATATCGTCGGACCGAAAGCGACCGAACTCATCACAGAAGGTGGACTCGCGCTCGTCTTGAACGCGACGGCTTGGGAGATGGGACAACTTGTGCACCCGCATCCTGCACTGAGCGAAGCCTTCCAAGAAGCGGCTCTTGCCGTCGATGGATTACCGATTCACGCCTAAGGAGGAACAAGGATGGAACAGATGACTGTAAACTCATATGAAGAGCTTGGTTTAACGAAGCAAGATTTATTGGCGATGTACGAAACGATGGTACGTGCCCGCAAAATCGATGAACGGATGTGGAAGTTGAACCGCGCCGGGAAAATCCCATTCGTCGTCTCATGTCAAGGACAAGAAGCGGCGCAAGTCGGTGCGGCGTTCGCACTCGAGAAAGGGATTGATTATGTCCTACCTTACTATCGTGATGTGGCGGTCGTCCTTCACTTCGGTCAAACGTCAAGAGACTTGATGCTATCGGCATTCGCGAAAGCGGAAGATCCGAACTCAGGTGGTCGTCAGATGCCTGGTCACTTCGGATCGAAAGAACATCGCATCGTGACGGGTTCGTCTCCGGTCACGACACAAGTACCTCATGCAGTCGGGATCGCACTTGCGGCGAAGATGAAAAAAGAAGAACTCGTCACGTTCGTTTCGTTCGGAGAAGGGTCTTCGAACCAAGGAGACTTCCATGAAGGCGCAAACTTTGCAGGTGTCCATAAGTTGCCGGTCATCTTGTTCTGTGAGAACAACAAGTATGCAATCTCGGTTCCACTTACAAAACAGTTGGCATGCGAGCGCGTGTCAGATCGAGCGAAAGGATATGGCATGCCAGGTGTGACAGTCGACGGGACAGACCCGATCGCTGTCTATGCGGTCGTGAAGGAAGCGCGTGAACGTGCACTTCGCGGAGAAGGACCGACATTAATCGAAGCAGAAGTTGAACGTCTCGTGCCACACTCATCAGATGACGATGACAAAGCATACCGTTCAGCAGAAGAATTGGCAGGGTTAAAAGAGCGGGACGGCATTCAATTGTTCCGTCAACGACTTGTGAACGACGGAATCGCAACGGCGGATACACTTACTGAAATCGATGCACAAATCGATGCTGAAGTGAATGAAGCGACGACATATGCGGACAAAGCACCGTATGCATCGCCTGAATCTGCACTGGATTACGTCTATGAGGAGGAAAAATGATGAAAACGTTTATCGAAGCGATCAATGAAGCGATTCATGAGGAAATGGAGCGCGACGAAAACGTCTTCGTCGTCGGGGAAGACGTCGGCGTTCGTGGTGGTGTATTCCGTGCCACACAAGGGTTGATTGAAAAATATGGAGAGGATCGTGTCATCGACGCACCGCTCGCTGAGAGTGCGATTGCCGGAGTCGGGGTCGGAGCTGCCATGTACGGCATGCGACCGATCGCAGAAATGCAATTCGCAGACTTTATCATGCCAGCAGTGAACCAAATCGTTTCAGAAGCGGCAAAAATTCGATACCGTTCAAACAACGATTGGACATGTCCGATGGTCATCCGTGCTCCTTTCGGTGGGGGTATTCACGGGGCTCTCTATCACTCGCAATCAGTCGAGGCGATGTTCAGTTCGACGCCAGGTCTTAAAGTCGTCATTCCATCTGACCCTGTCGATGCGAAGGGATTGTTGAAAGCAGCAATCCGTTCGAACGACCCTGTTCTTTTCTTTGAACATAAGCGTGCCTATCGTCTTTTGAAGGCGGAATTGCCGACGGACGAATACACGGTTGAAATTGGTAAGGCCGCTGTCAAACGGGAAGGTGACGATATCACGATCATCACGTACGGTCTTTGCGTGCATATGGCACAAGAGGCTGCGAAAACGCTCGAAGAAGAAGGAATCAGCACGCACATCCTCGATCTTCGTACCGTCTACCCGCTCGACCAAGAAGCGATCATCGAATCGGTCAAGAAGACGGGTAAAGTGTTACTCGTGACGGAGGACAACAAAGAAGGAAGCATCATCGGAGAAGTGGCGGCGATTATCGCGGAGAAGGCGCTTTTCGAACTCGATGCGCCGATTGAGCGTTTGGCTGGCCCCGATGTGCCGGCAATGCCGTATGCACCACCTATGGAAAAATTCTTTATCGTATCCCCAGAAAAAATTGCCGAGCGGGCGCGTCAGCTCGCAGCGTTTTAAGGAGGCATCTCCATGGAACAAACGATTACCATGCCCCAACTTGGGGAAAGTGTGACAGAAGGCACGATCACGACCTATCTCGTCAAACCGGGAGACCGTGTGGAAGAATATGAACCACTCGCGGAAGTCATGACGGACAAAGTGACGGCAGAGATTCCGGCGACTAGCGCAGGAGTCGTCAAAGAGTTTCTCATTCCAGAAGGGGAGACCGTCAGCGTCGGGACACCGGTATTGACGATGGAAGTCGAGAGCGCGGAGGAAGCGGCAGTTGAGACGAAGACCGAACCGATTGCAGAAACGGCACCTGCAGAATCCGTCTCTAAGCAAGCTGTCGCCACTGCACCGAAAAAACGAAGTGGAAACGGTCGATACTCTCCTGCTGTCATCCGACTCGCCAACGAGAATGATATCGATTTGAATGAACTGAGCGGAAGCGGTCTAGGCGGTCGGATCACGCGGAAAGATATTCTTCGTTACTTATCAGAAGGACGTCCGGCATCGACTACTGAGCAAGCGACACAAGCGCCTGTCCAAGAGACGATGGTACAGACGAAGTTGGACGTTCCGACTGAGGCACCACGTCCTGTCGTTGAACCGTCACAACCGGTCGCATCATCATCGACTTCATCTGGCCGTTATGAATCGATTCCGACAGCCGGGGTACGTCAAGCGATTGCGAACAATATGGTCCGCTCGAAACACGAGGCTCCACACGCATGGCTCATGATTGAAGTGGATGTGACGAACCTCGTTGAAGCCCGTGCGAAATTGAAAGACGAGTTCATGAAACGGGAAGGTGTCAAATTGACGTTCATGCCGTTCTTCATGAAGGCAGCCATCGAAGCATTGAAGAAGTATCCGATGATGAATTCGGAGTGGGCAGGAGATCACATCAAAGTTCACCAAGACATCCATCTCTCGGTGGCCGTCGCGGCAAACGACGCCCTTTACGTACCGGTCATTCGCCAAGCGGATGAGAAGAATATTAAAGGACTAGCCGTTTCCCTTCAAGACGTGGCAACGCGAGCGCGTGAGAACCGCTTGAAGGCTGAAGAGATGCGTGGTGGGACATTCACCATCAACAACACAGGTGCGTTTGGTTCGATTCAATCGGCACCAATCTTGAATTACCCACAAGCGGCAATCCTATCGGTCGAGTCGATTGTGAAGCGTCCGGTCTGGATGAACGGGATGTTCGCGGCACGCGATATGGTCAACCTTTGTATGTCTGTCGACCATCGTGTCCTTGACGGTCTCGTCGCAGGACAGTTCTTACAAGCGATCAAGCACTCACTCGAGTCGATTGACCCAAACACATATACCGTATATTGATTAAAAAATGGAGGCGCTCCCAGTGGGGTGCCTCCATTTCTTATGAGTTATAGCCAAGGAATACCGTGAAGACGAAGCTTGCGGCTGAGATCAGTAAGAGAAGAAACGACAAGGACATGCCTATTGTGACGAGTCCTTTGGAGAGTCGTGGTTTGGATTTATATAGTGCGAACGCAAACATGAGACTGAATAGGCCGAGTGTCGTGAATAGTGTGAGTGGAATTGCTCGGTCGTAAAGAAATTGAAGTAGATCCAATGTAGAATCATCCTTTCTAATCATGCACCTTCGAATCGTCTTTGATGGACACGGTACGTCAATCTGCTGACTACGACGAACACGAGAAGGAACATCCAGTATATAAAAATATAGTTTAATGAAAATGCAGAAACCCCATCATGTCTGACCGAAGAAATCCAAAGCAAAAGGAGTGAGGTAGGGAAATGAATCAATAGTACAAGATAGGGCATGAACTTCATGAATGATAAGGCGTTTGTCGAAGGATTGCGCATGAGACACATGGCAATCAAACCAATCAGCACCTCGAGTCCACCAAGCGTGAAATAGGCGAGTGAATCAGAAAGACTGGTCTCTAGAATCGGTAAGGCAAGCGTTGCAAGACCAAGACTCCCAATCATTATTAAAGCAAACAAGATGTAGTCACCTCCAGAAAAGGGTTTATTCCATATGTTCATTGTAAAAAAATGGATGCTTAAATTCAATACCTCAGAAAAACACGCCATTCATAGAAATGGCGTGTCAGTGATTTCCTTAAATCGATTGTTCAATCATCGATTCGATGTCGCGACGAACTTCAGCTACTGATAAACGTGCAACGTCATAGCGTACACGATGAGTCGACTCGTCCGTTCCCGTCAAGTCAGCAAAGAGACTTCCGAGGTCGTGGACACTGCGGTCGACTTGAATGAGCAATTCGATGGCATCCTCGTCTTGTAGAATCACAACTTCTACCTCGTCTAACTGGCGACCGAATCGCGAACCGTTCGCTGAATACTCGAGTTCTTGGGCAATCGGAAGACGTCCCGAACGATGACGTGCCGGGAGCATCTCCGTGTCGGCTTTCTTCAAACGGAATCCGAGCTCGTCCATCGCATCTAATATGATTTGTTGAGCTGCATTCGGTTGTACGGTGATCGCATCTTCATCTTTTGGATCGACGGCTTGGGCGATATCAAGGCCCGTTTCAATCCATGATTTTGATTGGCTCACAGAGAGTGGCGTATTGAACGGGACGTTGACTGTGAACGGAATTTCTTTCACTTCTCCAGGACCAATCATAAACGGTGCTTCATTCAATAAGATTTTTTCAATCGTGAACGTCGAGTATGTCGACTTATCGTTCACCTCATGTTTATACAACGTATTGAAGAAGAGATAGATACTGTCGACGGATTGTTCGACCGAACCGCCTTCGATATGGACGACTCCAGTGAGTTCTCCACCCGGTGTACAGTGGCTTTCATTCAAACGTGTGTCGACTTTTGCGGCACCGATTCCGATTGATGATAAAATCTTTTTAAACATATGTGTATCCTCCTTTGACGTAACGTCGTCTTCGTGTAATAGTATGTACGGACAGGTGAAACGATATGTTTCAAAATTTCTAAAAAAGGATTGAATCCATTGGAATATAAAGCGTTACAAGAGCGTCTCGCAGACGTCTTACAATCAAATCATCTCGTGTCGGCGACCATCAGTCAACCCCGTCAAAAATCTAGCGATCTCAGACGGGTCAAATTGAAACCGGTTATGCTACGAAATGCGTATCATATCCAGTTCGAGTATCAGTATGAGCGGGTGATGAACCATAAAAACTTGACACCAGATGAGGCTGTCACGGAAGTGAATGAGCTTCTCGAAACGTTCCGACAAGGACAGTTTCAGTTAAAAGATTCCGACATCCAGTTCCAATTATCGAAAAAGTTCAAAGTGACATTGAAAGAAAAGCAGACGGCTCAAAAAGAAGTTCAACTGAGCCACAATCGGGAAAAACAGTACGTGCTTCCACTCGACGAGCCAGTTCCGTTTCTCATTCGACTCGGCATTCAGTCAACGGACGGAAAAGTGAAGCGTCAAAAGTATGACAAGTTCAAACAGATCAATCGTTTCCTCGAGTTCATTGAGGATTCACTGAAATACTTGCCGGCAGACCGTACCGTTCGAATCTTGGATTTCGGATCAGGGAAGTCGTATTTGACGTTCGCTCTCTATCATTTCCTTCATGAGATGAAAGGATATGACGTCCATATCACAGGGCTCGATTTGAAGAAAGAGGTCATTGAAGAGTGTGCATCGATTGCGAAAGATCTTGGATATGAACGGCTCGAATTTTTAGTCGGAGACATTAATGAATATGAAGGGGAAACAGCTGTTGATATGGTCGTGACCCTTCATGCATGTGATGTGGCGACAGACATGGCGTTGGCACGTGCCGTCCGCTGGGGCGCGAAAGTCATCTTGAGCGTTCCGTGTTGTCAAAAGGAATTGAATCGTCAAATTCAAGCGTCGAATTTAGACGTGATGCTCCAACATGGCTTGATCAAAGAACGGTTCGCCTCACTCGCGACCGATTCCATTCGGGCTGAACTGCTTGGACTTGTCGGGTATGATGCCCAACTGCTCGAATTCATCGACCTCGAGCATACGCCGAAAAATATCATGATTCGTGCCTACTTGACGAACCGTCAGGCGAACGCAGAGACGAAGGCACGTTACCTTGCTTTCAAACAGACGTTAGGGGCAGACCCGTTCTTAGAACGTGAATTGAGCGATAGACTTGTCCTCGAGGTGGAACAAGACGTAAAATAAGGGAGTACAGACGAAATGTCGAAAGGGGAAACAACATGGATTTTCAATTATATTTTCAAGATGTAGTCGAACAAGCGCGTAACGAAGTACGTGCTGCAGGATACACAGAGCTCACGACACCGGAAGAAGTAGACGGAGCACTGAAAAAAGAAGGGAAGACACTCGTCCTCGTCAACTCGGTTTGTGGGTGTGCAGGAGGGATTGCTCGTCCAGCTGCCGCATACGTCAACAAGATGGAAGGTGTGAAGCCTGACCATTTCGTGACCGTGTTTGCTGGTCAAGACCGTGAAGCGACAGATCGTGCACGTGAGTATTTTGAAGGATATGCACCGTCTTCACCGTCAATCGCACTTCTTGAGGATGGCAACATCGTGACGATGGTAGAGCGTAGTGAAATCGAGTCATCGACTGCTGAAGAGCTCGTCGACCAATTGCAAACATTGTTCGACATCTACTTCGCATAATCAAGCATCGGCGCAAAGGCACTGCCTTTGCGCTTTTGTGAAAAGGGGCAGGGTATATGGAACCAGTCATCAAAATCATGACGGAGGCAGAATATATGATTGCCCTGTCACGCGGTGAAATCAATGAACCGTCACTTCAATCTGAAGGGACGATTAAATGTTGTACGCCGCAACAGATTGGAAAGGTCGTCAAAAAGTCGTATTCGGGTGAAGCGGTCGTTCTCGTATCGTTACACGTCAACCGACTTGGTCAGCTGCTACATTATGAATTGGATGAGGATGGAGAACGTTATCCACATGTGTATAGTGCCATCCCGATGACTTCGGTCAAACAGGTGCAACCGTATGGGTCACGCGACAATGGAACGGTCACATATTTCGCTTTCGAGCGAATGTGACCTTCTTTTTTGTATAATTTGCATGAATATACTTTACAAGTAATAATTATGTGTATATAGTGGTTGAAGACACAAGTCGGAAAACTGATGTGTCATAGAACAGTTGAGCTACGTTCACACATATGTCATAATTTTGTTAATGTTCTGATAATTATCATTCAACTATGAAAGGGAGATGAAGATGAAAAAAGGTTTTCTAGCATTATGTTTAGCAGGACTGGCCGCGTTCTCAGTCGCGTGTGGGGCAGACGTGAACGAAGGAGGATCGACATCGACCGATGGTGAGGATGACAAAGTCATCGTCATGGGTACAAGTGCCGATTACTTCCCATATGAGTTCGTCGATACAGCGAATGGCGACGAGATTGTCGGATTTGATATCGATATCGCCAAAAAAGTGGCAGAGAACATGGGATATGAATTGAAAATTGAAGATATGGATTTCGGAAGCTTACTTGGAGCCCTCAATGCAGGTCGAGTCGACTTCGTAATGGCGGGGATGACTCCGACAGAAGAGCGTAAAGAAAATGCCGATTTCTCAGATATTTATTTCACAGCGGTGAACTTGATCTTGTCAAAAGATGATTCGCTTCAATCACTTGAAGACTTGAAGGGGAAAAAGATCGGAGTCCAGCTCGGTTCGATTCAAGAAGGGATTGCACAAGATCAAATCACAGATGCTGAGATCGTCTCGTTGAACAAGATTCCTGAGATCATTCAAGAAATCAAGACAGGACGTATTGACGCGATGGTCATCGAAGATACGGTCGCGAAAAAATACCTCGAGCAAGATAGTGAATTGACGACATTTGAAATTGTGGACGAAGAAGAAGCAGGTTCTGCTGCTGCCTTCCGTAAAGATGATGAACTCCGCGATCAATTCAACGAAGAGTTGAAGAAGATGATCGACAGTGGAGAAATCGAAGAGTTAGCACAGAAATGGTTTGAAGAAGAGGCTGCGCCAGCCGAATAATGAATCGTACGAGGCTGACTGAAGATGAATCGGTCAGCCCTTTTTTAGGAGGAACTCACTATGGATTTTAGCCGGATTTATGATTCGATCCCTTATATACTTGAGGGGATTCCAGTCATGTTCCAAGTGGTGATCGTCTCGGCATTGATTGGGATCTCACTTGGGATTGTTGTCGCTACATTAAAAATTGTCCCGAATCGTCTGATTAACTTTATCGGACATGCTTATACGGCGGTGTTCCGTGGGACACCACTCATTTTGCAACTCGCCATCATCCACTTCGGATTGCCGCAACTGACGGGATATATCACGACACCGTACCAGTCAGCGGTCATCGCCTTCTCGCTCAACTCGGGGGCGTATATTTCAGAGATTATTCGAGCGGGTATCCAAGCTGTAGATAAAGGACAGTGGGAGGCTTCGGATGCTCTTGGTGTCCCGTATGTCAAACAGTTACGTTCCATCATCTTGCCACAGGCGTTCAAGAACATCTTGCCTGCTCTTGTGAACGAGATGATCACATTAACGAAAGAGTCTGCACTCGTCTCGACGGTTGGGGTGCTCGATATCATGCGTCGTGCGCAAATCGTCGGTGGGCAGAAGGCAATCTACTTCGAACCGCTTCTATTCGCCGGTGTGATATACTTTACGATAGTGATGATCTTGACGTATCTTGGACAACGTCTAGAAAAACGGTTAAGAAAGAGTGATGGAAGATGATCGAAGTAAAAGACCTACACAAACAATTTGGTGACTTAGAAGTTTTAAAAGGAATCACGACGACGATCGAACGTGGTGAAGTGGTTGCTGTCATCGGACCGTCCGGGTCTGGTAAATCGACTTTTCTACGCTGCTTGAACATGCTTGAGATTCCAACGAGCGGGACGGTCAGTGTCGACGGATTCGAGCTCACGAAAAAAGGGGCGAACGTCGCGAAGGCGCGTCAAAACATTGGGATGGTATTCCAACAGTTCAACTTGTTCCCTCATATGAGCGTATTGGACAATTTGACGTATGCACCAATCAACGTCTTAAAAGTCAGCAAGGCGGAAGCGCTGGAACGTGCGAAGAAATTACTCGAACGTGTCGGCCTTTCTGAAAAAATCGATGCCTATCCGAGCCAACTCTCGGGTGGACAAAAACAGCGTGTCGCCATCGCGCGTGCCTTGGCGATGGAACCGAACGTCATGTTGTTCGATGAACCGACATCGGCACTTGACCCTGAGATGGTCAATGAAGTACTCGACGTTATGAAAGGGTTGGCTGAGACTGGGATGACGATGGTCGTCGTCACACACGAAATGGGCTTCGCCCGTGAAGTGGCAGACCGCGTCCTCTTCCTGGATGAAGGGATTCTCATGGAAGAAGGAAAACCGGCTGACCTGTTGTTGAATCCGCAAACCGACCGGGCGAAACGTTTCTTGGAGAAAGTGTTGTAATCTGAACTTACGAAGGAAGGATGAATACACGTGAAAATCACCTATTATGGACATGCGACTGTAGGATTTGAGATTGATGGCGTAAACGTGTTGATCGATCCATTTTTGACGAGTAACCCTCATACGGAAATAGACCCTTCTACACTACGTCCGGACTATTTGTTGCTCACACATGCTCATTTCGATCATATCGAGGATGTCGAATTGATTGCGAAATCGTCGGGTGCGACGATTGTGGCGACACATGAACTCGCAACGTATTACGAGAAAAAAGGCTTCTCTGTTCACGGGATGAACATCGGGGGAGGTCATGCCTTTCCGTTCGGGCGTGTCACGATGACCCAAGCGTTCCACAGTTCGAGCTTTGACATGGGGGATACACCGGTCTATATGGGGATGCCTGCCGGATTCATCATCGAGACGAACGAACTGACGCTCTACCACGCTGGAGACACGAGTCTCTTCTCCGATATGAAGATGTACGGTGAACGGTTTGAAATCGATGTCGCGTTCCTTCCAATCGGAGACAACTTCACGATGGGACCGACAGACGCATTAGATGCGGCACAATGGCTACAAGCGAAACGTGTCGTCCCGATTCACTTTGATACGTTCCCGCCGATTAAACAAGATGCTCAGGCATTTTGTGACCAATTGCACCGTCGAGGTCTCTTGATTGAACCGAATACGACGATCGAGATTTAAGCATGGACGTGATTCAAGCGACGCGAGAGTTCATCGGAACGATTCATGCAAATGACGCGTCGGGTCATGACGTCGCCCACATTACGCGTGTCGTCCGACTAGTGGAACGTTTAATGGAGGATGAACCGGTCAATCGGACGGTTCTCCTCCTCTCGGCATATTTACACGACGTGGAAGATCATAAGCTCGGTCGTCCGAACGGTCTCGTCAAACAGCATCTGTCCTCAATTGACATCACTGAAGAGCAAGTGGAATTGGTGATGGCGGTGATTGATGAGGTCTCCTTCTCAAAAGGCAAGACCCCGACGACCCGGGAAAGCGAAATCTTGCAAGACGCCGACCGTCTTGATGCGATGGGGGCCATCGGGATTGCGCGAACGTTCCAGTTCGCGGGTTCTCGCAAAACTCCGCTCGATTTGTCGGAAGAGAGTGCCATTCAACATTTTCATGACAAGCTGTTGAAGCTGGCGTCGATGATGCATACCTCAAAAGCAAAACAACTAGCGATGTCACGTCATGCTTTCATGCAGCAGTTTCTAGAACAGTTTCATGAAGAATGGGATGGGGTGGACATATAAAAGGACGACCGAGTATATTCGGTCGTCCTTTTGATTAGAATGGATGCTTGTTCAACCAATGACCACCGTCAAGAGAGATGCAATCCCCGTTTAAATAGCGCATCTCGTCTGATGCCATCCAGTAAGCGAGGTCCGCGATCTCTTCCGGTGTCCCAAAACGTCCAAGTGGGACGTTACGGCGAATACGCTCTACTTCTTTTACGTGGGAGACGAGCTTTTCAGCGCCGCCTGTCCGTTCAATCGGTCCAGGACTGATGGCATTGACCCGTGCGCCGAATTGATAGCCCCATTCAACCGCGAGTGTTCGCGTCAAATTCAAGACGCCTGCTTTCGCTGCCGCACTCGGTGCGACACCAGGACCTGCCTGCCACGCATAGGAAGCGACCATGTTGATGATGGAGCCGCCACGGATTTCATCTGCTTCCCAATGTTTCCCGAGAACATGGGTGCAGTTGAATGTCCCGTTCAAGACGATGTCGATGACACTTGCCCAACCATTAGGAGATAAATCAAGGGTCGGACAGACGAAATTTCCGGCAGCATTGTTGACGAGTGCGTGTACTGGTCCATAAGCGGATACGATGTCAGCCAGTGCTTTCGCGCATCCTTCATAGTCACGAACGTCATGTTGCACACTCATCGCCTGACCTGCATCGATTGAATTCAAATCGTTCATCGCTTCTAGTAGTCGTTCCTCGTTTCGACCGCTGATAGCGACGTTCCATCCTTCCTGTATAAATTTTAATGCCATCGCTTTCCCCATGCCGGACGATCCCCCGGTAATCCAAATCGTTTTCATCTTAATTCCCCCTCAAAAATGAATGGTCGTTCATTTTACGTATTCGTCTTATGATGTAAAACTCCTTCAACAAAATGTCATTCGATGTTGAATCATTCTTTTCACTTGAGAAGTATATACATGATGTAACGATTGATATTCAAAACCATGACGTGAATTTAAAATAGGAGATGATGGAATATGAAGCGTATTACAGGGCTGACCATATTCATACTTATCATTGTCGGAATGTTTGTGCTCATCGATCAATCTGATTCAAAGAAAATGTCTGAACAGGTCGAAAATAAGATGTTCACCCAAACGGAGACAAAGGTTTATTCTGAGTCGACGGTCGAAGAACTGAAGAAAATCCTTGAGACGTTTCAAAACGATTTGGCTCCGCAAATCAATAACGATTTCGAACGAAAGTTGTCAGAACGAATGTACGTGGAGATGAAGAAGAGTGGTGAAATCATCGATGTGAAGGAACTTATAATCCGTGCAAAAGACCAAGCTGATTTTGAACGTGCATGGTTGGAGCATGTGAAAAGCGAATATGGAATCGTAGTAACGGGTGACGAAGTCGATGAACGGATTGAAAAAGGACCGGATGCGACGGTGGTCGAGTCTCAAAGACGATATGCAGAGGCAAAAGAGATGAGCGTGTATGAGCTCAATCATGATTATTATCGCGATCAATACGTGAAATGGGTCGTGTGGGAAGATTTGATTCCGCTCGTCACAGACCGCTATGAACAGTCAAGTGAGCATGTGCTCGACAACAATCGACTCATCGAATTGTATGAGCAAGAGGTGGAAGTTATAATCGAATGAAGCGTCAAGCAGCCCGACTCGTATGAGCCGGGCTGCTTTTCATTGAATTTTTTTCAAGTACTTCAAACCGAGTTCACGGTCGATCGTGTACATCGTACCGGCAACTTTCTCACCCCAGTATGGATCGGAGGCATAGAAGATATTGATGCCTTCCTGCTTGTTCCCAGGATAATCGCCACGAGCATATGGCCCAGTGACATATTTAGTCGCAAACAATTCAGCAGCAGCTTGTACGCTGGCGTCAATTGTTTTAAAGGATGTCGCATTCCCGCTCGGGTCGTCATCTGTCGCGCGGAACCCAAATAGGTTCCGCTTGTCCCGAGCGATATCGGACGTTCCAAATCGGGACTCATGCCCGGCAACCGCCAGCAGGAATAAGGCATTAATGTTATACGTATCTTCTGCCCGTTTAAAAGACTTGCCTTCCCCAGCGAGTGGTGAATCGATGGATTTTAAATATTGATCAAACTCGTCAGCCGAATATGGGGACGACTTGCGAATCGATGCAAATTGATAAGGAGAATCGAAGACGTCTTGGACACGTTCTGTGTAAAAACGGTCATCCGAGTTTTTTTCTGTCGGACCTACAAGGAACGTACCGGCGAGATTGGCGTTCGCTTCCACCGTATGGTAGACGTCACCTTCTCGAATCTCGTAATATCCACGTCTCTTCACAACCGCTTCAGGGAATAACGCCATTTGATCCGGTTTGACATACACATCCGCCCCGGAGATACGTACTTTAAGATGATCGTCTCCGCGCTCAATTAGTTGAAGTCTCGTGCCACCAGCGACATAGGATTGTCGTGTTTTAAATGATGCATCTTTATATAAGTTTGTGATAGCATCACTCGGAGTGACGACGACTCCGGTACCTGTAAAATCGAGTACTTCTCCAGAGGGGGAGAACAATGTCCGGTTCTTACCGGCCGTCATGTATCGTTTTGCTTCTGCGAGAGATTCGAACGACCTCGTGACACGGTCGCCATTCGTCACCGTTTCGACGGTATAGGTGTCTTCACGGGAAGATTGAATCCATAAAAAGGCTGCGATGGCGAGACTAAGTGTCGCAATCATCGGCCAAACCTTAAGTCTTTTCTTTCGTTTCAATCAAATCACTTCCAAACTTTTGAATTGCCAAACGAGTTGATTTAGTCAACAATTTGATGGAGAAGGGGGAAATTAGTATGAAAATTGGAACGCGGACGTTAAAGACCGCGGTCGCAGCAGGTATCGCGATGCTCATTTCCGAAACAATTCATCTCGATTATTTTGTATTTGCAGCCATTATCGCCATTTTAAGTATTCAAGAGACGCGTAAAAAATCGATTCGCGCCTCCTATGAACGAGTCATGGCAAGTCTTCTCGCCATCGGAATGGGTGCGGCGATGTTCACGCTACTCGGCTATTCACCGGTGACGCTCACACTTTATTTTGTCATTTTCATTCCACTCGTACAACAATTGAAACTGCAAGACGGGCTCATTACGAGTGTCGTCATTTTGACCCACCTCTACACCGAGGCACAGTTTACACTCGAGTTATTTATCAATGAGCTATTCCTCATTGCAATAGGTGTCGGTGTCGGGCTCGTCGTCAACATGTATATGCCGACGCTTGACCGTGAGATTGAACGGATTAAAGAGAATATCGACCGTTCGCTTGCTGTTCTGTATTATGACGTGGCGGCATGTGTCGAGACGGGCATCTATAACAATCACTCGATGATGCTCATCAAGACACGGGACTATCTGAAAGAGGGGAAAGATTTAGCCCTTCGCCGTATGGGAAACTCAATCGGAAAGCGGAATGAAGACATGGACTATCTATACTTCCGGATGCGTGAACGGCAGTATGATATTCTCAAACGAGTCGCGGATAACGCCAGAGAAATCACGATGGTCGTCAATGAAGCGAAACCGGTCGCGACGTTCTTACGTCGAGTCGGGGACCATGTGAACGAGCAGGCCGATGCATCCGTCTTTCTACAGGAGCTTGAAGAGATGATTGAGCATTATCGAAAAAACGTACCTCTCCCCACGACGCGTGAGGAATTCGAGGTACGCTCATCCTTATTAAATATTTTATCTGATGTAAAAAGTTACTTGATCTTGAAAGAGCGATACATCTTGCTCTTAAAAGAACATGGTCATGCTCGAGAGAAACGTGCTGATTAAAAAGATTGAGACGATGACGACGACGCCGATTTGAATGATGCGTTGTCGTCTTTTCTGTTTTTTCTTCATGGTCTGCCTCCATATACGTGTTTGCCATCATTGTACAGAATGGAAAAGATTCGTGCAATCCAGGGGAGTTTGATATAATGGTCAAGAAATGTTTGGATGGAGGGATGTTGTTTATGGTAAACGAGACACGCGTGCTCGACACATTTTTAGGATTGGTCGGCATCGATTCAGAAACGAAGGAAGAAGCGATCATCTGTGAACATTTGAAAGGTGTATTCACAGAGCTTGGCTGCGACGTCTACGAGGACGACGCATCAACGAAGACGGCACACTCTGGTAACAACTTGATCATCACGTTGCCTGCAACGAAAGACAATGTTGATCCGATTTACTTTACGGCTCACATGGATACGGTTACTCCAGGTAAAGGAATCAAGACGAGCATCAAAGACGGATATGTCGTCACGGATGGTACGACGATTCTCGGAGCAGACGACAAGACCGGCCTCACTGCGATGATCGAACTCGTGCGTGTATTGAAAGAAAAACAAATTCCACATGGTCAAATCCAGTTCGTGATCACTGTCGGGGAAGAATCAGGTCTCGTCGGTGCGAAAGTATTGGATTTATCGAAAATCGATGCGAAGTTCGGTTTTGCCCTTGATTCGGATGGACCAGTTGGAGACATCATTGTCGCCGCTCCGACTCAAGCAAAAGTGAACGCGAAGATTTACGGGAAGACGGCTCATGCTGGTGTCGCACCTGAAAAAGGAATCTCGGCGATTCAAATCGCAGCGAAAGCCATCGCGAAGATGCCGCTCGGTCGTATCGATGAAGAGACGACAGCCAACATCGGACGTTTCGAAGGGGGTCGCGCGACAAACATCGTGTGTGACTATGTCGAAGTTCTTGCTGAGGCCCGTTCCCTCATCCATGAGAAGATGGAGAAACAGGCGGAAACGATGAAACAAGCGTACATCGAGGTCGCTGAGTCGTTCGGTGGTCGTGCCGAAGTGGACATCGACATCATGTATCCTGGATTCAAGTTTGAGGAAGGGGACGAAGTCGTTGAGGTGGCGAAACGTGCGGCTCAGACAATCGGACGTCCGACTCGAATCTTACACTCAGGGGGCGGTTCGGATGCGAACGTCATCGCCGGTGGGGGAATCCCGACAGTCAACTTGGCGGTCGGCTATGAAGAGATTCATACGACGAACGAACGGATGCCACTTGAAGAGTTGTATAAACTCGTCGAATATGTCGTGACAATCGTTGAAGAAGTCGCATCACCTAAGCAATAAAAAAGAGCCGACCATTCGTCGGCTCTTCGTATGTGTTCGTACTCGTTATGCTGCGAACTCCAGTGATTCTAAAATCAACTCGTCTGTGCAATGAAGTTCGATCGCTATGTCGTGAATGCGGATAGAGGTGCCTTGTTCCTGTTGGTGCAAGCGATTCATCAAAGCTGCGCGTTCTCGAATCGTCTCATAAATCGATTCGGGTTGTTCTGCCTTTGTCATCACAAATCACATCCTTTTCAGCGATTACGTCAAGTATAGCATGGAACGGCTTGAAGAAAGGAATTAAATATTTATGAAGTTACAGTTTTTAGGAACTGGGTCGGGGATGCCTTCGAAACAGCGCAACGTATCGGGGCTAGCTCTCGATTTATCGAACGTGACCTGGCTGATTGATTGTGGCGAGGGCACGCAACACCAAATGCTCTATACGAAAATCAAACCGAGAAAAGTGACAGCGGTATGGGTGACGCATCTTCATGGTGACCATGTATTCGGATTGCCTGGATTCTTATCGACTCGTTCGGCACTCGATGGAACCGCCCCCTTGACCGTCTATGGACCAAAAGGATTGAAAAAATGGCTTGAAGCTACGTTGCGTGTCACAGGCTCACATCTAGGATACGAGCTGACCGTGATCGAGTACTCGGACGGGGACACATTCATACAAGACGACCATCTCGTCACTGTGCGAAAATTAGAGCATCGGTTCCCTTCATTCGGTTTCCGAATCGATGGTCCAGAAAAACCGGGCATGCTACGCGTCGATCTTGTAAGAGAACTCGGTATTCCAAGTGGACCGATTTATCGAACCATCAAAGAATCAGACCGATTTGAATTTGAAGGAAAATGGTATGACTCTAAAGAATACGTCACTGAACCGATTCCGGGAAAAATCGTAGCGATTTTAGGAGATACAATCCCGTGTGAGAACGCGCAGAAGTTGGCGGATGGAGCAGACCTCCTCGTTCACGAGGCGACGTTTATGGAGGCGGAACAAGCGCTCGCTCGGAAGTATGGTCACTCGACGACACGTGAAGCGACCGCGCTAGCGAATGCGTGCGCCGTCGGCAAGCTGATTGTGACACACATCTCAGCACGCTATGTCGGACGAGAGGAAGAATTTGTTCAAGAAGTTGTGTCGGATTTTCCATCGAGTCTCGTTGCGACGGACTTTTTAGAATATACAGTGGGGGAGTGATGTGACCATTCAACTCTATGTATGGGCAGCCTTTTTAGTAATCAGCGTTCTATTAGGGATTCGATTGAATCAATTAAAAGAGCCGGAAGCGAACTTTTTTCCAAAGTTCTTATTTTATTCACTGCTTGGAATCGTGTCTTTCCCCATCGGCGGTTTTCACATTCCGATTGGCTTTCTATTGTCTTTTTTGTTCTTTCCGAAACAGAACAGCCGGTATAAATGGTATGGGGCACTGTTAGGGTTCTTCTTTTTTCTTGTCTTGCTTTTTGTCCCGTTATTCGATCAATCCGGGTTTCGTTCCGAATCGCAACAAATCGGCGCCGTTTCGGTCACGGATGAATCGTTTGATGACATGACTGAAAAATTGTTACAACGAATCAATAGTGAATCGATTAAATTAGATCGTGGGAAACTACAGATCGACCGAGAAGGGAACGTTCAATCCATTGAGTACTTACTCATGGTGGAACGAGCCGAATCGTTCCAACAGATCCGTGTAACATACGGCTCAGGACAACTTTCGTATGAACAAGTCGATGAACTGCGTAAAGAATCTGGACAGGCCTTTTTTGAAAAGCTTGTCGAATTCGACCACATGCTGTCGACGTTACGAGGTCCTTCATGGGATGAGTATACTGACGTCGTTTCTGCCCCAGTGTTACAACTTTCCTATGATGGGCTGTATGACATGTACACGTTCGAAAACGAATCGATGCTCATGATCAATCGGGACAATGAACTGGTCAAGTTCTGGCTCCAGCGCGAACCAGTCCTCGCAAACAGCATCCAACTCGTCGGACTGACACAGGAAGGACGAAGTTCAGGCGAACGTTTTGCGATACTATATAATTATTCGATACATCAACGAGAGGATTTGACAGAATGATCAAACCGTATTTGAGTTTTTCCCTATTAGCGACCGCACTTCTTGTCGGATGTGGCGGAGAAGAAGCCCAACAAGAGGCGTGCGATGTAAGTCCGACCATTTCCGTATACAATGCGGCGACGGAGGAGACGCTCTATCAAGAGAAGAGCGTCTGTTTGGAAGATGATGCGACCGTGCTCGACGCATTGAAAGCGACAGGGCTTGACCTCGAAGTGACAGGAAGCGGAGACATGTCGTACGTGACGGCAATCGAAGGCGTCGAAGAAAAATCAGAAGGACAATCGTCAGGCTGGGTATTTGCTTTTAATGGTGCGCCCGGAGATGAAGGGGCCGGTGCTAAAGAAGTAGAATCGACGGACGTCATTCAGTGGCGGTTTGAAGAAGATGCGATTGCTTTCTTCGAATGAGGCAGATTGGGAGCGGCGACATCCTGTCACGCTCCTTTTCTTTCTATTCAGCCATCTATTCATCCTGACGTATATCCAAGATGTCACGGTATTGGTCGTCGGTCTTGTCCTGTTGCTCATGCTTGAACGTCGGTTTCCGTGGACGATGCTCATCGTATTGATTGCGTTTGCTGTCGTTTCGGTCTTCCCTGCATTGTTCGGGTGGGAGTTATCGCTCTCTTACATATGGCGTCAGCTGTTGAGGTTGGCTACTTTTTTACTTGGCATGCTGTGGATTTCTCGTATTGTTCGATTGGAACGATTGCTGCCACTCCTCTCCAAATGGCCCCGTTCAACTTCCCTCTTGTACGGGGCGTGGGCACTTATTCCTTCGATGGAACGGGCGGTACGTCAGTCGCTCAGAAGTCACCCGAAAAAAGCCTGGCAAGAAGCGATCGAGAATGGCATTGAGAGCCAAAGGCATGAGCCAAAATTTGCAGTCGAGCCGATGCGTCGCTTCCGGGCCGAGGATGTTCTGCAACTCCTTGCGATTGGCTTGATTGGTTATGTATCAATCGAATGGACCATCATTCCATGGCTCATCTATCCATACATCACAAAAGGAGGTGTTCGTGATGCAATGGCTTTCTACCGTTGACGGTTCGTTCGAGGCATATATCGAACGGTATCGTCCTCAAGTCATCAGAATGAATCAACCATTCTCAGGAAAAGTTGGTCATTTATTATCTGGTGTTGACCCGCTTCGGGGAGCGGAACTTGCCTCACTCTTACAAATCGATGCACTATATCCAAAAGCGTTTGACGCCTGTTCAAGCGGAGAACAACAGATCGTACAAGTCGCTCATGCACTGTTAAATCAACCCGAATCACTTGTGCTTATCGAACCGTTTCGCCACCTCGATCAATTTCGTCGAGAACATCTAGAGATGCTATTCCGTCGTATAACCGATCTCGGTGTTCAAATCGGTTATACGGAACGGGCGCAAGAATCGTCTGAAGACATGAAAATCACTTTCCGACAATCGGAGACGATACCGAGGATTGAAGCGACCGATGTATCCTATCGTCATCCGCTTCAGGCGACTTATGCCATTGAAGAAGTGACGGTCCAAATAAATGAACCGGGCCTCACCGTCTGTATTGGTACGAACGGAAGTGGAAAATCGACGTTGCTCGAACTTTTAGCAAGGAGCAGACGCCCTCTTCGTGGACGGGTGAAGCGGGGGGAGCGAGCTGCCTATCTTCCTGCCGAAACGGAATACGGTCCGTTTCCGAAAGAATCGAATCGGAGGATCGCTCAACTACAAGCCGTCCTGAACGACCCGGCAAGCGTCCTTTTGCTCGATGAACCGACGGTGGATTTAACGAATGGGGAGCGAACGGCGTTCCTTGAAGCGCTCTTGAAAAAGACAGAATCAGCACGCGTGCTTTGTGCGACCCATGATTTGGCGTTAGTCGACCAAGCGACGGACGTGATTTACCTTGCAAGTGGTCGCGTGGTCTTTCAAGGTGAGCGCTCAATCTTTCAAGAACGGAGTACGCTATGGTCACATACGTCCTCGCCATTCTGATTGCCATCCTGGTGCTGTATCGATTTGAGAAATCTGACCTCCCGATTCAACCGCTCGTGCAGCTCTTGGCACTCGCAGTCATCGGGCGTTGGCTCTTTATGACGATTCCGAACGTACAGCCGACGACAGCTATTTTGATGCTGACCGCATTATGTATTGGGTTGAATGCTGCAGCGATCTTGGCACTCTTCGTACCCATCTTGTCGGGTCTGTTGCTCGGGATCGGACCGTTCGTCTTCTATCAATTTTTGGGGTGGCTTCTTGTCGTGACGCTCGTAAGCAGTTTTCGAACGATATGGATGAAGTCAGGTATCCTTTTCCTTACGCTCGGTTTTTTCTCTGGATTTTTATATGGATGGACGACAAATCTGGCGTTCATAGAAGTGATTGGAGCGGACTTTTGGAAGCTACTTTTACTCAGCGTCCCGTTTGACTTGGCACATGGGCTATCGAACGTTGTCTTCCTCATTTTAATCCGTCCCTTGTTTGAGCGCATATTCCTTCGTCAATTCGGGTAAATATACAATAGTCAAATCATTTTGAGTGAGGTGAACGACGGATGGGTGCATATATCAATCTCACTGAAGTCGGCATGTTTTTACTCGTAGGATTATTGTTTATCTTGTTAAATCTGATTCTATTGGCAAAACGTTACACGAGAGCCCGTTTTGCCATGATCAGCATCCTTGCGGCGAGCGTGTGGCCAGCACTCATGATTGTGCTTTCCGTGGAACAACTGAGCATCATGGACCAGCTCACATCGGGAGACCTGACGCTCGATGCCATCATGGCGTGGGGAGTCGTCATCGCCACAGCGCTGATGACCATGATTCCGGCAGGTGTGTTTCTATATCGGCTTGTAAACGTCTCTCGCTTACACTCTGAACCATAAAAGGAGCGACCCGATGCGGTCGCTCCTTTTCATGTGGTCGATTCAGCAGGTGTTCCATCAGCCGGTTTCTGGACGCGGCGTAGTACTTCTAAACTGAGAGCTCTCGGCATCAATTTGGCGACCCCGACCAACAGCTGATTCGAGAGTCCAGGGATGATCACACGCTTGTTATTCAACACCCCTTTGTATCCGAAGAAGGCGACGAGATGAGATGGCATTTTCGAGAATGATAATTCACTCCCGGCACGATTAAAGAAATTTGTATCCGTCGGGCCAGGGCATAATACACTCACATGCACACCGCTACCTTTCACTTCGGCATGAATCGCTTCAGTGAATGAAAGGACATAGGCTTTCGTCGCATAATAGACGGCCATATAGGGACCAGGTTGGAAGGCAGCGACGGATGCGACGTTCAACACATATCCGTGGTCACGTTCGAGCATGCCAGGCAAATAGGCTTTCGTCAGTTCGGTCAACGTATTGACATTCAATCGGACCTCGTCGGCCTCCGTCTCGGCATCGAGGTCGGCGAATGCGCCGGACGTGCCGAACCCGGCATTGTTGATTAAAAAGTCGACAGTGAGGCCAGCTTCGGCGATCATCGTCGTCAATCGGACTGCTGCGTCATGTTTTGCTAAATCTAGTGCAAAGACATGTACGTTGATGCGATAACGTGTCTCAAGTACTTTTTTTAGTTCATGCAATCGTGGTTCGTTCCGAGATACTAAAATACAGTCGTAGCCGTCGCGAGCGGCGAGTACGGCCAAGTCTAGACCGATGCCCATCGAGGCGCCGGTGATTAAAGCTGTCTTTGACAACATGATCCACTCCTTTGATGAAAAGTCATACATTGTTACTGAATTCTTCACGAGTTGTTAAAATCCTGCTCCGTTCGCACATTGAAACATATGCTAAAGTATAGCAAGAAAATGTGATTAGACTCACAAAGTAGGGAGTAGAATAAATATGATGATTCAGCTCGTCACTACGGCGCAGTGCGTCGATCAGGCAGAAGCGTTAATCAAAGCCGGTGCGGACCGACTGTATATCGGAAATTCGAGGTTTGGGTTGAGACAAAAAGGTGACTGGACAATTGACGCTGTGAGGGAAGTCACACAACTTGCCCATCGGTACGGGAAAGAAGTGACAGTAGCCGTCAACAACCTGATGCACAATGACCACATTGAAGAATTGACGGATTATTTGCAAACGCTGAAAACGATTGGAGTCGATGATGTCACCGCTGGAGACCCTGGTGCCATTCGCTTGATCCGACAGGCAAAGATTCCGTATTGGTATGATGCTCAAACGCTCGTCACGTCCGCCAAACAGATTCAATTTTGGGGGAAACGCGAAGCGATTGGAGCGGTCGTCGCGCGTGAAGTGACCATCGATGAACTCGTTTTGATCCAACAACAAATCGGACTTCCTGTTGAGGTACAAGTATATGGTCCGACGTGCATCCATCATTCCAAACGACCACTCGTGACGAATTACTTTAACGAACTCGGGAGACCGATTGAAGAAGCAAAACAACGCGAATTTTATATGAGCGAACCGGCAGATACGACGAGTCGTTATCCCATCTACGAGGACGAGAACGGTACCCATATATTCTCTGAGGATTTGACGCTCATGGGACAACTTCCGACGTTAGTCAAAAATGGACTTCACACGTGGAAGCTAGATGGATGGCACGCCGGGGCCCAGTTTGTTGAAATCGTTCAGTTGTTTACTTATGCCCGGACGAATTTGTTGAACGGTCGATTTGATCGCATGGAGATGGAACAACGTCTTCATGAGCTACAACCGGAAGCGTTCCGTCTCGGTACGGGATTATGGTTACGCAAGCCAGAAGAGATTAAGTGAGGGATCAAGATGAAACGACGTCCAGAATTATTAGCGCCAGCAGGAAACTTAGAGAAATTAAAGATGGCCATCCATTATGGTGCCGATGCGGTCTATATCGGCGGACAGCAATTCGGGTTACGTTCACGTGCCGGTAATTTCAGTTATGACGAGATGCGTGAAGGGGTAGCCTTCGCACATGCGAACGGTGCGAAAGTATACGTCGCTGCGAACATGGTGACGCATGAAGGCGATATCGAGGGGGCAGGTGACTTCTTCCGAACACTTCGAGATATCGGGATCGACGCGGTCATCGTCTCGGATCCAGCGATGATTGAGATGTGTCTCACGGAAGCAGAAGGGTTGCCCGTCCATTTGTCGACCCAAGCTTCGGCGACAAACTATGAGACGCTTCGTTTCTGGAAGGAAGAAGGGCTCGAACGAATCGTCTTGGCACGTGAGGTATCGATGGATGAAATCGTCAAAATGAAACAGGAAGTCGATGTCGAAATTGAGACGTTCGTCCATGGGGCGATGTGTATCTCCTATTCCGGTCGATGCACGTTATCGAATCACATGACATTACGGGATGCCAACCGTGGGGGATGTGCCCAATCATGCCGCTGGAAATATGGTTTCTTTGAAGAGGGAGATCTTCTGACAGAAGAGATGGAAGCGCGTGACGAAGAGCCGTTCTCGATGAGTTCAGTTGATTTATCGATGGTCCGCCACATACCTGACTTGGTGGAGGCGGGAGTGGATAGTTTGAAGATTGAGGGACGAATGAAATCGATTCATTACGTCGCGACGGTGTGTAACGTCTATCGTCAAGTGATTGATGCGTACTGTGAAGATCCAGAGCATTTCGTCTTCGACCCGGCATGGGAAGAAGAAATTTGGAAAGCGGCCCAACGTGAGCTCGCGACGGGGTTCTATTACGGGATCCCGACTGAAAAAGAGCAATTGTTCGGGAAACCTCGTTCGATTCCGCAATTTGCGTTTGCCGCTCGTGTCATCTCATACGACCCTGTGACGGGTATGGCAACGCTTGAGCAGCGGAATCACTTTTCAATCGGTGAAGAGGTTGAATTTTTCGGACCCGGATTTGTTCGTTTTTCACAAGTCATTGATACGATGGAGGATGTGGACGGTCACCTCCTCGAGTCTGCTAACCAAGCGATGATGACGATTCGTGTAAAAGTGGATCGGCCAGTCGCGACCGATTACATTATGCGTAAGCGAAAAGGTGTGCGTGCTCGTTCGCTCGTTTGACACATCCACCGAGCCAACATAGTCGCCCGTTCCGTTCAATCCTGCTACCCTAAGAAGTAGAGACGGAGGGATGGAAGAATGAACCAAAATACGGAGCAATTACGGACTGAGCCCATCGGCAGACTCCTCTTCAAGTTATCGCTTCCGGCGATGATTGGGATGCTCGTGACGGCGCTCTACAATATCATTGATACGATTTTTGTCGCCCGAGGGATCGGTGCATCGGCAGTCGCTGCCATCGGGATTGCGTTCCCGATTCAGATGATTTTAATGGCCGTGTCGAGTGCCGTTGGTCTAGGTGGGGCGTCTATCAGTTCGAGGAAGCTTGGACGCGGTGACGATGCCGGTGCAGCCGTTACATTCTTGAACGTACTTGTCCTCGTCGGTCTGTTTGCGGCACTTGCGGTCAGTTCTGCTTTCTTTATGTTAGATGACATTTTAAAAGTGTTCGGTGCGACGACCGAAATCATGGATCTCAGCCGACAGTACTTATCAGTTGTATTAATCAGTTCACCATTCTTCATGTTCACACTCGCTTCGAGTGCGATGGTTCGTGCTGAAGGACAGGCACCTTATCAAATGAAGGTCATGCTGACGACCGTTCTCGTCAACCTCGTGACGACCCCGCTCTTCATTTTCACGTTCGACTGGGGCATGTACGGGGCAGCGACTTCGACGGCACTCGCCCAAGTCATCGGTTCCGTATTGATGCTGCGCTTCTTCTTCGCCCGAAAACCAAAAACGGAACTGCGCTTCAAGTGGCGTCAGTTCCGGATTCGATTCGATGAGATAAAAGAAATCATGGCAATCGGTTCGTCTTCGTTCATCATGATGGTGTCCCAATCCATTTTATTCGTTGGTGTCAACGTGATGCTCGGTACGTACGGCGGGACCGAAGAATTGGCCATATTCGCCATTATCAACAAGTTCATGGCGCTCGTCGGTATGCCAATCATGGGAATCGTCCAAGGGATGCAACCAATCGTTGGATATAACTACGGTGCAGAGCGATTCGACCGAATGCGTGAAACCATTTGGACGGCGATGCGGACCGGGATTGCGATTGCTGTCATCATTTGGTTGATTCTGCAGCTATTCCCGCAAACACTCATGGGCTGGTTCTCGACGGATGAGGCGCTCATTGCTGGCGGTGTGACGGCGATTCACATTTTGTTCGCCGTTTCCTTCCTTCCGAGTGTTCAGATGCTCGTCAATGGAATCTATCAGTCCCTCGGGAAAGCACGCGTCGCTATGTTCTTGTCCCTTTCACGTCAGACGCTCTACACGATTCCGCTCGTCTTTATTCTCCCGTCGTTCCTCGGAGTGTTCGGCGTATGGTTGGCATTCCCAATCGCTGATGCGATGACATTTTTGACGGCTGTTGCTTTGGCATTCTGGGACCGTAAATTATTATTCCGTTCTTCAGAAGAAGATAAAGAAGCACATGATGTAAATCCAAAAGCGACAAACTTATAATCAAACGTCCGCTCGTGTCGAGCGGGCGTCTTCTTTTAGGAACAAGTATATCCCACCGAGGAGGACGACGGCTCCGATCCATTGGAACGGTCCAAGTCGCTCTCCGAAGAAGGCGTATCCAAACAGCATTCCCCACAACGCCTCTCCAAGAATCGTGATACTGACGACGGTCGCACTGACACGGGCAAGCGCATAGTTGAACAGATTGTGCCCGAGGATTGTCGGGAAGAAAGCGAGCGCGAGGAAGTACCACCAGTTGATGGATTCAAAGGCAGTGAATGTCGTGCCGCGAACGAGCAACATGAAGCAAAGCACGACCGTCGCAACGAGATATACGCTAAAAGAATATGTATTCGTGTTCATCGAAGCTCGTACATGCTGTCCAACGAGCCAATACCCTGCAATCAATAGGGCGGCAATCAAGGCGAGTAGGTCTCCGAAGAGGGCTTCACGGCCGAGTTGAACGTCCCCCGCAGCGACGAGCATGCCCCCGAGGACAGCAACGAGCGCGAAGGCCAGTCCCTTTCGAGTCGGATTCTTTTTAAAGATGAGTGCATTCCCGATCAACACAAAAATTGGACTCGATGTGACAAACAGTGTGGAGCTGGCGACCGTCGTGTAATCGAGTGACAAGAACCAAAGCCAAAAGTGAAAGGCCAGTAACGTTCCGCTAAGGAGTAGAGCATAACGTGTCATAAGGCGCGTGGTGATCAGTGATTTGAAATCGACAAACGGTAGCAACATGAGACACGTGAAAAGCATTCGGTAAAATGCGGCAGTCTCGGCAGGTGCCGACGTCCATTTGACGAAGAGGACGCTCGTCGATAAGAAAAAGACAGCGGCGAATAAGATAAGATAAGACATGGCGACACTCCTTCACAGTTGTACTTCTCTGTTAATGATATCGCAAAACAGCCACGAGGCAAGACATGATTCAAAAAGAGCAAACAAATGCTCCCCTCTCGATGTGTCCATCCTCGACTTGATATAGTAAAATACATAGTAGAAGCTAGGCAATCATGTACGTCTTGCCATTATGTAGAAGGCGAAGTAAGGAGTTCTTATGAGACTAATCATTGCGGAAAAGCCATCACAAGCTCAAAAGTTGGCTGCTCCCTATCCATCTAAAAAGCGAAAAGACGAGATTGAAATCTCACCTTGTCCCCGTTTCCCTGAGGGGGCGATTGTCGTATGGGCCGTCGGTCACCTTTGTGAACTTCAAGAACCGTCGCACTATCGTCCGGAATGGAAGTCATGGAAGTACGAGGCGCTTCCAATCGTCCCAGAACGATTTGATTATCGTATTTCAAAAGGGAAGTCGAAACCGTTCTATGCCATCAAAAAATGGCTCCATGACCGCTCGATTACCGATGTCATCATCGCATCAGATGCCGAACGGGAAGGAGAAGCGATCGTTCGTCTGATCCTCCGACTCGCAGGTAACAAAAAACCACTTGCTCGACTATGGATTTCGAGTCTGACGGAGCAAGCAGTCGATCGAGGATTCTCGCAACTGTTGCCAGGTGAACAGACGATTCCATACTACCATGAGGCGATGAGTCGCGCCTGTGCGGACTGGCTCGTTGGGATGAACGCCTCACGTGCCTATACGACATTGTTGAAGACGATTGGGATTGAAGACGTCTTCTCGCTCGGTCGTGTACAAACCCCGACGCTTGCCTTAATCGTCAATCGCGAACGAGAAATTAAACAATTCGTACCAGAACCATACTTTGAGGTCGAGGCGACACTTGCAAAAGGTCGAGGCACGTTCAAAGCGAAGTATACGTTTGGAAAGACAACGAAGCTCAAAACGCGTGAGGAAGCCGATGCGGTCGTCAAACGGGCATCTGGAACTGCGATTGTGAAGACAATCGACAAAGAAGAAAAAATCGAGCAACCGCCATTTTGGTTCAGTCTATCCGGACTTCAGGCAGAGGCAGGGAAACGATTCGGATTCGGGGCGAAAAAGACACTTGATATCGCTCAAAAGTTATATACGAAAGGGTGGATTAGTTACCCGCGGACCGATTCGGGATTTGTCACACCCGATGAGGCGACGTTATTTCCACAGACAAAGGCAAGACTGCTAAAGTCTGAAGCCTATGCCGGACTTCGTGACCTATTGACTGAGGACCCGTCGAAAAATCGACGCTATGTCAATGCCAAGAAAGTCAGTGACCACTACGCAATCATCCCGACGGAGGCATGTGGTGACGTCACTCGACTCGGTGGGGATGAGGCGAAACTGTATGATTTGATCAATCGACGCTTCCTTGCGGCCTTTGCTCCCGCAGCGATGCTCGAGAAGACAACGGTTGATTTGATTGATGGAAGCGACTTGTATCGAGCAAAAGGAACCGTCGTTGTGAGTCCTGGCTATCGACAAGTCGTTGAGATGAAATCAAAAGATGTCGAGCTTCCGGCGATGATGGTCGGTGAAGAATTAAAAGAGAAGAAAGTTGAAGTGTTGTCGAAACAGACAGAGCCACCGAAGCGATATACGGAGGGCGCGCTCATTATGGCGATGAAAGTCGCCGGGAAACAACTCGATGACGAAGAGCTGATTCATATCATGAAAGAAGTAGAGGGTCTTGGGACCGAGGCGACACGTGCCAACATCATCGATGGATTGAAAAAGCGAGGCTATGTCCAACTTCAGAAAAAAGAGCTCGTTCCTACAGACAAAGGGCGCCTGTTGATCGATGTCCTCGGAGACAGTATTTTGGCCTCGCCCGTCATGACAGCGAAATGGGAGAAACGTCTCCATGAAATCGGTCAAGCATCGGCCTCCGCTGCTGAATTTATTGAACAAGCGAAGAAGATGTCCGTTCATTTGGTCGAAGAAGCGAAATCGCGAGTAGAAGCGGCTAATCCTGAGGGCTATACGATTGAAGCGAAGCGTTATGGAAAGAAAGGAACGACTCGACCGAAGGCATCATTTGGTATCTGTCCGAATTGTGGAAAAGGGCTCGTCGAACATCCGAAGTTCATCGGCTGTAGTGGATATCGTGAAGGATGTCGCTTCACCGTATCCAAACAGGTGCTCGGCGTCGGACTCGTCAAAGATGAGTTGAAGCAAATGATCAATGGAGGGCAATCGAACGTCCATACGTTCAAAAAAGGAGACAAGACGTTCAATGCCTCATTGTATTTAGAGAAGGGTACACTCCGATTTGAATTCAAATAAAAAAGGGTCGCGCATTAGAGCGGCCCTTCTTTCTTGTCAGTCTTGTCTCTTTTCTTGTCGTCTTCAATGCGACGATTGATTTCGTCATAGTCGAGGACGATGTCATCTTTATTGTCTTTATAGGCGTATCCTTTTTGGATGACGACGATGGATGCGATGAGGACGAGTAAGATGATTAAACCGCTGACGGCAAATATCCAGGCCATATGAACCCCTCACTTTCTTTCTTCAGTATGCCAAACAATGGACAGGTTCTTCAACTAGAATGAACAGACGGTTATGTCGTGTGTGAATGAAAAGATATGGTACAATACGATATAGATTAATACGTAAAGAAGGAAGGGATAGTCATGGCGATTTTGATTGTGGACGATGAACCGGTCAATACGCTCGTACTCGAGCAACTGCTTCACCAGCACGACTATGAGACGGTATCGGTCTCGAGCGGGGAAGAAGCGCTCGACTTACTGATGGCCCCACAAGCTGCATCGCTGTATGATCTCGTCCTGTTGGATGTCGAAATGCCTGGAATTTCAGGAATCGAGACGTGCAAGCGGATTCGGCAGATGGCTGACTTTGAAGAGTTGCCGGTCATCATGGTATCCGGACGAACGGAAGAGAAGCAAATTGCCGAGGGGCTCGACGCGGAGGCGTCAGATTACACGACCAAACCGATCAAAATAACAGAATTACTTGCAAGAATCCGTTCTGCTCTCCGTTATAAGGCGGCTGTTGATGAACGGAAAATTTATGAGGCCCGTCTTCAGTATGATTTGGACCTCGCCCAGAAGATTCAACAAAGCGCGCTTACGCCACCAATCAGTAATGAAGAGATTGATGTTCGGGCGCTCTATCTGCCTTCTAAAAAATTGGCTGGGGACATGTACGCATGGTTTCAGGTCGCTCCGGACCGATACGGGGTCATCATCTTTGATGTCATGGGACACGGGGTCTCATCGGCGCTCATCACGATGGGGATCCGTTCCATCCTACCGGGGCTTGTCGGGAACGTGCAGTACCCGGTAGACGTCATGACGGAGTTGAACCGTCAGATGACGTTCCTCTTCTCTGGTGACGATATGCACAGCTACTTCACGGCGGTCTATTGTTACATCGACACGACAAAGCGTCGAATCGAATATGTGAATGCAGGCCATCCCCCTGTGATCGTGACGTCAGAAGAAGGAAACTGTCGTCTTGAGACGACAGGGGTACCAGTCGGTATGTTCGAGGAACCGAATTATGAGTCGAAAGAGATTGACATCACACCGAATATGACGCTTCACATGTATACGGATGGACTCATGGAGTGTTACAGCAAAGATATCGATGATGGGATTCGCTGGCTAGAGAAGGACGTTTCCACATACGGTTTGGACTATAGTCGTCACGTCGCTGAACAGCTTGTGCCAAAGATTGAGATTGAAGACGACCTGTGTCTCGTCACGGTCAAAATCACATGAAGAGAGCCTGACGCAACGTGCGTCAGGCTCTTTTTTGCTAGAAATATCGCTTTCGCCAAAGGATATAGAAGGCGAGACCGGAAAATCCAATCATCATCGTGATGGCCATGATGAATCCGAACGGTTGTCCTTCCCATGGAACTTGAACGTTCATCCCGAAAATTCCAGATATCATTGTCGGGATACTGAGGACAATCGTGATGGATGCCAAGAATTTCATGACGAAGTTGACGTTGTTCGAAATGATGGATCCGAATGCTTCCATCTTGATGCTGATGATGTCGTTATAAATCGATGCCATTTCCATCGCTTGACGGTGTTCGACAAAAACGTCTTCGAGTAGTTCTTCGTCCTCTTCATGCTTCTCCAAACTCGGTGTCTTGACGATGCGGTCTAAGACGCTATCGTTCGCTTTTAAAGAGGTCATGAAGTAGACGAGAGATTTTTGAAGGTTCATCAACTGGAAAATCTCTTGGTTTCGCATCGAACGCTGCAACTCTTGCTCGAGTTCGTCCATTCTTCGGTCGATTTGGCGCAAGAAACGCAAATACGTCATACTCACCCGATGTAAAATCTGAAAGACGAAGCGACTTCGGTAGTTCGTTCGGAACAGTCTTGCCTTTCCGTTAGCGAACAAATTCAACACGTCGAGATCTCGCGAGCAGACGGTGATGAAATGTCGTCCGGTCACGATGATACCGAGCGGGATGGTATTATACGTGCGACCTGTATCATCTTCCTCCACATACGGAACGTCGATGATCATGAGAAGTCCTTCATCATCTTTTTCAAAACGTGGTTTCTCTTCAATATCAAGTGGGTCATATACAAAGTCTTCTGGAATGCCGGACGCCTCGATGACTTGATCGGCCTCATCTTTTGTCGGATTCACGAGTTGAATCCAGCTTCCTTTATCAAAGTCTTCGATTTCACCCACATGGCCTGATGCGTCAGTACGGTAAATCGTCAGCATGCATCTTCCTCCTACCTTAACTCAATCTTATTATAGGTAGCCAAAATGAAGAGTGCAATCCAAAGCAGGAGATTTTTTGTTTTCTCCCGAAAACGTGTTACAGTGAGTATGAACGATTGGAATATCGTTTATTGAGGAGGGGTTACATTGACTAGAATGCCCGAAGACGCTCTGTTCAATGAAGAAAAACTAGCAGAGCTCCACCAAATCGCAAACGGAAACATGGATTTTTTAAATAAAATTGCAACCACATATATCCAGCAGTTGGAGGCGAAGTATCCTGAACTGCAATCGGCAGTCGAGGCGAAAGACTATTCTCGTGTCGAGCAACTCGCCCATTTATTAAAAGGGGCCTCCTATTCAGTTGGTCTAGAACAGACGGCCCTTCTTTTCCACGACCTCGAAGTGGCTGGAGAAAACGCACATCTAGACGGAGCGAACGAAACGTTGGCAACCATCGAATCGCATAGTAAGCGATTTTTAAGCGAGTGGAATACGCATTTCGAACAATTCACATAAAAAAGTTTGCGACCGAGATGTCGCAAACTTTTTTATTATCCTACAAATTCATCAAGCGTCGCAATCAACATTCCGATTTCCGGTTTCGTGATTTGAGCGTTCGCACCGACGGCTTCCCCTTTATGTTTCAAGTCATCCGAGATGAGTGACGAGAAGATGATGATTGGAAGCGTTGCATAGCGGTCCATCTCACGGAGGCGCTTCGTCAAATGAAGTCCATCCATCTGTGGCATCTCAATGTCGGTGATGAGGAGGTCGCATTCGACGTCTTCTTGTTCAAACGCATCGAGTGCCTCTTTCCCGTTATTGAAGACTGTTGTATTGAAGTATCCCGCGTCATCCAACGTGTCGAGAATCAGTGTGCGGAGCATCTCTGAATCTTCAGCAATCCAAATATTCTTGTTCGAGCGCTCACGAGCACCGAGTCGCTTCACAGATTCGCGAGCCATGATGTCTTTACGTGACAATTCGAGCGCGATTCGCTCGTAGTCGAGCAAGATGATCATCTGGTCACCTGTTTTGACAACACCGTTCGTGATGCCTTGAACGCCACGTGCGAGATCGGACGGCGTGTCAATCTGCTCCCAAGAGATGCGTTTAATCTCGGTTACCTGGTCGACCCGAAGAACCGACTTCTCACCGTTGAACTCGCAGACAATCAAACGATCATCACTTCCGACTTCACGTGGATGGCTGATGACCATCGGAAGATCGATCACGGTCATGACCTCACCGCGCAACTCGATTAACCCCATGATGGCTTCCGGTGTACCTGGGAGTGGCGTCAATGGAAGCATCGTGATAATTTCACGTACTTTCATGACATTGATGCCGAACAAGAACGGTCCAGCTTGGAAAATCACGATTTCAAGTTCGTTCGTTCCTGCTTCAAGTAAAATATTATGATCAGTGCTCAATGGTAGTCCCTCCTATTTCACGTACTCTCATCTTTACTATCGGTATCCGATCGATAAATCTACAGTAAAAATAGTGTCAACTCTCATCAGAATTCACAAAAAGTTTCATAGTAACCGTTTACATCTCATAAACTGAATCGTTATAGTTGTCCAATGGAAAAAAATCTGCATACAATGGGGTTGGCAACGAGATATTACAGCTTACTCAGGAGGCAGATAGAGATGTTGAGTATGAACACATATCCATATTTATTGAATGGTCAATGGCAGGAATCTTCAAGCAACGAAACGATTGAACTCGTTTCACCATATAAAGACGAAGTCGTAGGTCGCGTTCAAGCGATGTCACGCGATGAAGTCGATGAAGCCATCCATGGCGCAAAACGTGCACAACAAGAATGGGCGGCGCTTCCGGTCAACAAGCGCGCTGAATTGTTGTACGCATGGGCAGAAAAACTCGAAGAACGCGTGGATGAGATTGGTCAAATCATCATGCAAGAAGTCGGGAAAAACTTGAACGACGCGAAGAAGGAAGTCGTGCGGACGGCGGAAATCATTCGTTATACGGCAGAAGAAGGAATTCGCTTCAATGGCGGCTTCATGCAAGGCGATTCATTCCCAGGTGGCTCGAAAAACAAGATGGCCATCATCAAGAAAGAAGCGCTCGGTGTCGTCCTCGCGATTTCACCGTTCAACTACCCGGTAAACTTGGCAGCTGCTAAGATTGCGCCGGCGCTCGTCACAGGAAATGCGGTAGTCTTCAAACCAGCAACGCAAGGTGCAATCAGTGGGATCAAGATGGTCGAGGCTCTTCACGATGCCGGTCTTCCAAAAGGTCTGTTGAACCTCGTGACAGGTCGCGGTTCGGTCATCGGTGACTACTTGACATCACATCCAGGGATCGACATGATCACGTTCACAGGTGGAACGGGTACGGGTCAACATTTGTCACAACAAGCGTCGATGGTACCGGTCGTACTCGAACTCGGCGGGAAAGACCCAGCCCTCGTTTTAGAGGATGCAGACTTGACGTTAGCAGCTGACCAAATTGTCAGCGGAGCGTTCTCATATTCAGGTCAACGTTGTACAGCAATCAAGCGCGTCTTCGTCCTTGAAAATCAAGCGGATGAGCTCGTCGATATGTTGAGAGAACGTGTCGCAAAACTTTCAGTCGGTTCACCGGAAGAGAACAGCTTCATCGTTCCTTTAGTTGATGCGAAGACGACGGATTATGTACAGGGTTTGATTGACGACGCCGTCAATAAAAAGGCAACGGTCGTTTACGGTAATAAGCGTGAAGGAAACTTGCTTCACCCGACATTGCTTGATCATGTGACGACAGATATGCGTGTCGCATGGGAAGAACCATTCGGACCGGTCCTCCCGGTCATCCGTGTGAAATCACTCGACGAGATGATCACACTCACGAATGAATCGGAGTTTGGTCTTCAGGCGAGCGTCTTCACACAAAACGTCAATAGCGCCTTCACGGTCGCTGATAAGTTAGAAGTCGGTACGGTCCAAGTGAACGGACGGACAGAACGCGGTCCAGACCACTTCCCATTCATCGGTGTCAAGCAATCGGGACTCGGCGTTCAAGGAATCGGACGTAGCCTTGAGACGATGACACGTGATAAAGTGACGGTCATCAACCTATAATATGAATCATTCATGAGGGAGAGACATCTCCCTCTTTTTTGTTTGATTGAAAACGCATCTTTCAGACGGGTATAATGGAGAAAGACAGGAAGAAGGGGTGGTGATGACGTGGCGGACTGGATTTCTAGCCAACTGGCAAGACTCGATATCCCGACACCGTTCGAAGTCGGGAACGTGAACGTATATATTGTTGAACATATGAACCGCTTCTTCATGGTCGATTGTGGACCAGACACAGAAGAGGCGTGGACCTCGTTGAACCGTCAACTTGAAGAGCTTGAACTCTCGTTGGCGGATATCGACTTTTTATTTTTGACACATCATCATGCTGATCATGCCGGACAAGCATGGCGTCTTCGCGACGCATCCATCCCCGTGTACGGGCATGAAAAGCTCGTTCGATACTTAGAGCAAACCCCAAACTTTTTGAAGCGTGGTAATCACTTTTTACATGAATTGGCCGTCTCGTTCGGGGCCCCGGCTCCACTCGTGGAAAAATTACCAGACTATCGCGAAGCGCTTCGCTGGATTGGTCCGACGACTGTCACGATGACGTTCGGGGACGGGCAAGCATTGACCTCGGATGGGGCGTGGCAGACAATCCATTTACCTGGACACGCCAGTGACCAGCTCGGGTTGATTGGTCCCGGAGGAGTCTTGATTGCCGGAGATCACCTCATCGATAAGGTCGAACCAAATCCGCTCATCGAACAGCCGTATGATGACGAAGGATTTGCATCACCCGTCATTCTCTATATCGATTCGCTTAAAAAATTACGTGGGATTGATTTAAAGCTCGTCGTCAGTGGACACGGTGAACCGATTCACCATCCGAATGATTTAATCGAGAGTCGAATTCGCCAACGGTATGAGCGCAGTGAACAATTGCTTGCCGAATGGGAAGATGGACTTAGCGTTTTTGATTGGTCAATGAAGTTATATGGACGAAAGATGCGACGTGGGATGCCGCTCGTCTTCAGTGAAGTGTTTGCACGACTCAGTTTACTCGAGGAACGTGGCGACATCGAGAGACGTCGAGATGATCAAAAATGGATTTATACGAAGAAAGAAGTGATGTCGTGAAAAGAGTAGTCATTACTGGTGCGTCAAGCGGGCTCGGTGCCGCATTGGCGCATTCTTTTTATGAATATGGATACAACGTATTGTTGATTGGAAGAAATGAAGAACGGTTAAAAAAGATTGCCGCAACATGTGAAGGGGATTGGATGTGCGCGGATGTCGCAAAGTCAACCGCTCTCGTTCATGATGTGAGCGAACGGTTCGGGAAATTTGACGTATGGGTCAACAATGCAGGCATGGCCGAATTTGATTTTGTGACCAATCAGTCGACGGATGTGATAGAAGAAACGATGCGTGTGAACGCTCTCGCACCGATGCTGTTATCGCGAGATGTCGCCCGAGTGATGGAGCGAGAGGGTATCATCGTCAACATCTGTTCACAGGCTGCGAAAGTACCGACACCTAAGTCAGCCGTCTACGCAGGGTCAAAGGCGGCACTTTTACAGTTTTCGAACGCGCTCAGGCTAGAGTTGAAGCCCCGTGGCATTCACGTCATGACGGTCAATCCAGGACCGATTGCAACGCCGTTCTTTAATCGAGCTGATAAAAGTGGTACATATGCTGAAAGTGTTCAAAGGATCATGCTTGACCCGAAACGATTGGCTGATGCGATTGTCAGAGGAAGTCGTAAGCGAAAACGCGAAATCAATGCGCCATGGTGGATGAACGTAGGGGCGAATGTGTATGCAATCTGTCCAACCATGTTCGAAATGCTCGCAAAAAGGGGATTTGAGAAAAAGTAAAAAGGGGGATTAAGATGAGGAAATGGAGAGTACTGCTCGCAACTGTCATGCTCACATTCGTGGCAGCGTGTGGGAGTGAACAGGCAGTTGAGTTTTCGGACTCGTTTGAAAAAGCAGCAACAACGGCAGAAGGGTCGACCGTCAACCTATATATGTGGGGTGGGGACGAGGGCATCAACAGCTACATCGATGACTACGTGGCACCTCGTCTCGAGGAATCTTACAATGTCGAATTGAACCGTGTCGCAATGGATACGGCAGAATTCATCCGACAATTATCACTCGATAAGAAAGCGGACAGACAAGTCGGGACGATTGATGCCGTCTGGATCAATGGCGACAATTTCCGAAATGCGAAAGAGGCAGGTCTTCTTCGAGACGGATTGATGGAGCGTGTCCCGAACGCCGATTTATTAAACGAAACGGCCCAACAATCAGATGCCGGCACCCCGACAGAGGACTTGGAGCTCGCATGGGGGAATGTACAATTCATCTTGCATTACGATGCAGCGAAAGTGGACAATCCTCCTCAATCGTTTGAGGAACTACGTCGCTGGACTGAAGACAATCCAGGTCGTTTCACGTATCCTGAAGTCACAGATTTCACGGGGAATGCCTTCGTCCGCCATCTATTATATGCACGATATGGTGACGAGTTGGACCAAAAAGCGACCATTGAGGATTCGTTCTGGGACGACTTGAAAGCGTGGTCTCCGAATTTGTGGAAAGACGGACAAACGTATCCAAAGACGCTCGAACAACTCGATCAGCTCTATGCATCAGGAGAAGTTTGGATGACGATGGGATTTAACGAACGCCGAGCCGAGGCGGAAGTGACGGAAGGAATCTTCCCGAAAGAGACACGCGCGCTCGTCCTCGATCACTCCATTGCCTCGACACACTTCTTAGCAGTCCCGTTCAATGCCCCGAATCCAGATGGGGCGCTCGTTCTTCTCCAAGAACTGTTGTCTCCTGAAGCACAGCTCGTCAAACAAGGACCAGACTATTGGGGAGATGGAACATCACTCGACTTAACGAAGCTTGACGTGAATGACCAACGCGCGTTTGAAGAACTAGGGGAGGGTGTCACGTACCCGGACTCGGAGCAATTGCTCGAACGTTCGATTCCGGATTATGGACCGAATGTGATTGACATCGTCCGTGAGGAGTGGCCGCGTGTTGCGAAGTAGTGTTGCGGTGACGATCATGGTATCCCTTCTCCCGCTCGCTGCCCTCGTCTTTCTCGGCATAGAGGCAACGGGAACGGATTGGGGCTCGCTTTTGACAGATGAGACGTGGCGCGATAGTTTCGTCACGACGCTTTATGTCGTTAGCGTGTCGACCATGTTATCGCTTGTAATCGGGACGTGGCTTGCAAGAACGGTCGTCCGAAAAAATTGGCGTTTCCAATCATCTGTACTCCGACTTCCGATGTTTGTTCCTCACATCGCTGCTGCATATCTGTTTTGGCTATTGTTCAGTGGGACGAACGGCATCGGATGGATTGAGGCGAACGAACGAGACTATGTCACGGTCATCCTGACCTACATATGGAAGGAGACGCCGTTCGTCTTTTTAATGATGCTCGAGACATATGAGCAATTGAATCGGGGTTACGTCGAGATGGCGAAGACGCTCCAACTCTCTCTGTTTGACCAGTTCAAACATGGGGAGTTGCCGTTTTTGATTAAACCATTGCTCGATTCGGCATGGATACTAATCGCCTTTATCTCGTTCGCATACGAGGTCCCGGCACTGCTCGGTGTGACATACCCGAAACTAATCGGTGTCCTCGCATACGAACGACTGTCGACGGGACTCTATTTGGAGGCGACAGAGCCTTATGCGGTCGCCCTCATGTGGACCTGTCTTGTCGGATTCGGTGTATTCCTATCTTACGTATTGACCGCATCCATACGAAGACGAATTGAACGTGGGGTGAGACGATGATTCGGCAAGGGCTTCTCATCTGTTTGACGTTCATCCCGTTTATCAGCCTCTTTTTCGTAGTCCCGACAATCGAAATCGAGAACAGCATGGCAATCGTTCATACGATCGGATTAATCGTGATTTTATCTGGAATCAACGTGTGGCTCGCGATGATGTGTGCGTGGTGGCTACTGTGGACAGATTCCAAATGGAAACATGTCATCGAATGGCTCGTCTTTTTACCATTGTTCATTCCGATGCTGGCCACATTGTTTGGCCTCTATCTGATCTTGGCGGAAGCTGGTCTGATTGGGACGTATGTCGGCGTCACCCTTGCCCTGCTAGTCGTGACGATTCCCTACTCAATCCGCCTCGCCTACAACGGAATGGCGGTCATCGGCCGACCACTTTTGGAACAAGCTCGGATTCTGCCATCGAGACGGCGAGTCATCTACGTGTTGTATCCGCTCTTTTCTAGATTGATGCGGACCATCGCGTTGTTCACGACCGTCATTTTGCTCAGTCAATTCGCGCTGATTCAGTTGATTGGTGCAGGATTGATTCCGACCGTGACGACAGAACTGTATCAATCTTATGCGGGAAACAATCGTGGTCTCGCTCTCTCGAACACATGGATGCTCATCCTATTCCCCGTTCTCCTCTATTTCCTGCTCTCAGGATGGGATCGGTATATGGTGCGTATGCTGAAAGGACGTCTTCAATGAGTTTGAATGTACAAAATCTATGGAAACAATTTGGAACGAAACAAATACTAAATGGGGTCGACTTCGAGGTTAAACCTCACGACATCCACGCAATCGTCGGTGTGAGTGGTTCAGGGAAATCGACGATTCTACGAATCATCGCAGGTCTTGAGTCGGCTGACAGCGGCGACGTGAAATGGAATCACCGTTCTTTAATCCATATCCCTGCGCATAAACGGCGCGTGACGATGCTATCGCAAACGGCATTATTGTTCCCACATTTGACAGTCGGAGAGAATGTCACGCTCGTGACCCGAGAACGTTCTCGTAAGCAGGCGGAACATTGGTTACGAGTCGTTCAACTCGGTGATCGATATGATGCCGAAATACACGAACTGTCTGGTGGCGAACAGCAACGGGTCAGTCTTGCCCGAGCTTTAGCGGCTGAACCAGAACTACTGTTGTTAGATGAACCCTTTACAAACCTTGATCCGAAACTCAAGCTCGACTTGCAACGTTTTATCCGGGATTTAGTGAAAGAACTCAACCTGACGGCGGTATTGGTCACTCATGATCGGGAAGAAGCGATGCTCATGGCAGACCAGGTGACGCTAATTGATGAAGGCAAGGTGACACGTACGGGGACGGTTGCGGAGTTATACGATACCGCCCCTGGATTCGGTGACTTTGTCATGCTCGATGGCAAACTTCGACCATTGTCCGAGGTGGAAATATCCGAAACGATTGGTGAACCGGTGCAATTGATGAAGAAAATTTATCGGTTCGGTCAGTGCTTTGGAGAATATCATTTCCAAGATGGAAAGTCGGTCATGTTACCGACGCATGAATGGTTCGTTATCGGAATGACATATCGAATCAAACGAAAGGAGGAATACCATGCTTGATACGTACGGGAGTCGTTACGTCCAACCTGTCATTGAACGGGGGGCGAATCGACTGATCAAATGGAACTTTACACCGAATGAAGTAACCATTTTAGGCGGAATCATAGGGGTTTCGACAGGAATCTTTATTTATAATGACATGCACTGGACGGCCGTAATCTTATTGTGGCTATCTGGTTTGTTTGATGTCTTGGATGGAACGATGGCACGAAAATCCAAAACGACTGGTTTTGGAACGGTGCTCGACCTCGTCTTAGACCGGTTCGTCGAATTATCGGTCGTGATTGCCCTCGCACTTCGCTATCCAGAATACATGCCAATCTTTCTCATATTGATTGGATCATTTGTCATTGCGATGACGCTATTTTTGGCTGTTGGTGCAAGTAGTTCAAGGCGATCAGAGAAGACATTTTATTATCAGCCTGGAATCATTGAACGAACGGAATGCTTCATCTTGTTCACATTGATGATTCTCTTCCCGAACTGGGTCGGCGGGATTGCACTCATCTTTTTAGTACTTGAAGTGATGACAATCACGCAACGATTCATCGAGGCGCGGAGAATTTTGCGATGAAACCAGTATTGATGTTGGCAGGACTCGGTCACGGACAGATTGAAATTTTGGACCGTCTTGATGAGATTCGAGGGTATTACGAAGTTCAATTCATCGGAGAACGTCAGACGGTGTATACAGGTGCCTTCCCACAAGTGATTGCCGGGCTCATGAACTCCGCGACAGTCCAATTGCCACGACTTGAACCGGTCGCAGAACGGGTTATCTCAATTGACCCTCATCAGCAAACCGTTCAAACGGAACAGGGCTTGTTTCACTACGATCAACTTGTGCTGGCGACTGGTGCAAAGAGTAGAGGCATTGGGACACCGCTTAAACCGATGTCACAAGCTTTACTTGACCGTATCGATTCGAGTTCGGTAGTGACGATTGTCGGTGGGGGCAAGGCCGGTGTAGAATTGGCGTTTACGTGCGCAATGACGAAAGACGTGACGCTGTATGCAAAAAGGATTTTGCCAGACGTGCCGCTCCATAGACAGAAACAAATTGAACGTCTTCTAGTGAAATCAGGCATTATGGTCGTTAAACAACGGCTTCAAGATGACGCATCGGAGGGGCTCCTGCTAGATGCGACTGGTGTTGTTCCTGTAGAATGGTGGGCTGAATCCGAGCTTGCAAAACCTGACAATTTTATAGCGACGGATGAATATTTACGTCATCATCAGTTTTCGAATATTTATGTAACAGGAGATATGGCATCCTGCTTAAATGGAGGTGTCGATGCTGTCAGGTCGGGGCGCTTTGTCGCCAAGCGCTTACTCAGTGAGACGAGTCAACCATTTCGAAGACGTCAATCGATGAATATACTATTGACGACACCAGGTCGTGCCTTGCTGACATTTGGACAGTTCACGTGGCATGGACGTCTTCCATATTATGTGAAGCGTTTCATTGACTCGCGATATGTTCGGCACTACAAGTAGTCGGAGGCCTAAAGCGTCATTCGCTTGGCAAATAGCCGATCACTTCGTTCGATTCCGATTCAACGAGCACTTGTGGAATCTCGACCGTGCGCTGTGAATCAGAAGGAAACGTGACTATCCAGGCCTGTGTTCCTTCAAAACGTGAATCAACTAATTCAAAACGATCGTCGACTGTGATGGATTGAATCGTGGCCTGTTTCCCGTCTTCATCGATCGGTAGCCAATCCATATTGTTTAGATATTCAATTGCACTATTTATGATGGCTTTCTCATCATCCGGTGGCATGGATGATAAGGAGGATGTTTGTGTGCAGCCGACTAACATGAAGATGGCGAAACAGAGTGCGGTAAAAAGGCTGGTTCGAATCATGATTATTCTCCTTTCTCGTTTGGTTATTTCTTACAGTATAGTTGTAGATGAGACAGGCATGTACAAAAAAATCCTGCAGCCGATAGGTCTGCAGGAATCAGGTCATGCTTGAATCGTATCGAGGAATGAACGAATTTGCATCTCCGTCTTGGCGTTTGCCGAGTGGAGGTGTTCTTGTTTTACCCCGTCTTTATAGTATAGAAGTGAAGGGATGCCGCGAACTTCTTGCGCATCAGATAGCTCTGGGAGTTCGTCGCGGTCGACGATGTGCCAGTTAAATTGTGGATAGTCCTTGACGAGCTCATCGACATACATGTCTAGACGTTTACAGTCCGGGCACCATGATGTAGTGAAGACCACCATTCCGTGATCTTTTGTGGCTTCGTCAAATTGTTGTGATGAATGAATCGGTTGCATAGACAACTCTCCTTTCTTCTATCTATTTTGTCGGGTTTTTAACGGGTCGTCAACAGATTGGCATTCTCGAAACCGTTTGAGAATGTGATACACTAATAAAAATAGCATGAGAAGGAAAAGGTGATGGATATGGCGTTACGTCACGCATTGCTCGGGTTATTGACCCATCAGCCTGCGACCGGGTATGCCTTGAACGCGACGTTCAAGGCACAGATGATTCATTTTTGGAACGCCCATCATACACAGATTTATCGGGAACTGTTAAAGATGGAAGAAGAAGCACTCGTTTCGGCGGAACATGTCTCACAACAGGAGTTGCCAGACAAAAAAATCTACTCCATCACGGATCAAGGACGTGAGGAGTTAATCAATTGGTTACGTCAACCAACGTCGTTCCAACCGAAAATGAAGGATGAAAACCTCCTGCGTGTCAGTCTGCTTCAATTGTTGCCGGTTGAAGAAGCGGTCCGATATATCGAAGAGACAAAGGCACACCATGAGCAGGTCGCACAACAGATTCGACTATTTCAAGAAGAACATCAATCGGACGAGGATACACTTGGCTATTTGCTGACGAGCGAGTATGCGATCCGAATGATGGAGAACTATGCCGGATGGGCGGATTGGGCGATCGAACAGATTCAAGCACGCAACGAAAAACACGTGACCTGAGCGGATCAGGTCACGTGTTTTGTGTATGGGTGAACCGGTAAACGAGCGAGTAAGCGATCAAGCACTTCATCATCGGTTTTGGTCTCAAATGAACGAATCGTTTCGTTCAATTGCTTGACTGAAGAGGCGCCTGGTAAGACGACGTCACAGAACCGTTTTGCAGCTTCGAGTGCATAGGCTTGAATCGGTGTCGGCATCATCGCCAATTCACTTGCGAGTTCCTCTTTTCGCCACGCCTCAAATCCCTTATCTCCAAGACGCGTCTCCCATTCATCCGTTAATAGGCCTTTGGCAAGAACCCCTCGGCCAACGATGGGGATCGAGACGTCGAGCGTCTCTGCCCGGCGGTCGAGTAGTGAATACGGCGTCATGAGAACATCGAGTGCACCGGATTTGACCCAATGGTTGATGACGTTCGGTCGAATCGACGAGAGTCCGATTTGTCGGATGAGACCGTCACGCTTTTGTTTTTGCGCCCATTCAATCGTTGCGTCGAGATTGTCCTCGAGCGTACCACCGTGAATATAATATAAATCTAGATAATCGGTTCGCAATCGCTCGAGCGATCCGTGTAACGCTTCCTCTAAGTACGACGGATTAGGATTCCAACGCATCCCGTCCTCAGTCAGTTCGTTTCCACCTTTACTCGCTAAAAAGAGCTGTTTTCGTTCCTGACCTAACGTTTCCCCGATTACGCGCTCGACAGCTCGTCGTGCATAGACATCTGCTGTATCGATATGGCGAATCCCCGATTGAATGGCCGTCTCTAGGATCTTCTTCGCCTCAATCTCCCCATGTTTCAAAATCGTCATCGTTCCGAGTCCGAGTTCACTCATATGGATTCCTCCTTGTTCGAAATGTTGGTTTGACTCATAATCAGAGTATATCGAAAAGTGAGGAGTAATCATATGGAAGAAAAAACGATTGAGCGGGAAGTCATCTATAAAGGCAAGATTTTCGATGTGGAAAAGCATGTCGTCTCCCTTCCGAATGGAAACACGTCTGTGCGAGAACTCGTCTATCACAATGGAGCTGTTGCCGTGCTCGTCATCGATGAATCGGACAAAATTGTCATGGTAGAGCAGTATCGAAAAGCGTTTGAATCGATGTCGCTTGAAATCCCAGCAGGCAAACTTGAAAAAGGGGAAGAACCGGTATCGAGTGCCGAACGTGAGTTGGCTGAAGAGACCGGATATACGGCGGAGTCGCTCGAAAAGATTTTTTCTTTCTACGGAGCCCCGGGTTTTTGCAGTGAGCGAGTCGATGTGTTTGTCGCGAAAGGATTATCAGCGGGCGAGATGAACCTTGACGAAGATGAGTTTTTAAATGTGAAACGATATTCATTTGATGAAGCCGTCGATTTACTGGACCGAGGCATCATTACCGACGCGAAGACAATCATGGCGATTCAATGGTGGCAATTGTCTAGATTAAAATAATTCTAATCTGAAATTTTATATGGTAAACTTACATAGTAATGATTTTAAATTGAAAATTGATTAAAACTTCGGTATGCTTTGTGTAGTGAACTATGTAAAGAGGGGGCGCCTTATGGAAACGCGAATTGAACGAATTAAACAGCAATTGAGCGCCAAAGGATATAAATTGACACCGCAACGTGAATCGACGGTTCGCATCTTACTTGAGAATGAGAGTGACCATTTGAGTGCCGAGAACGTCTTTATGCTCGTCAAGAGCATCGCACCAGAGATTGGACTCGCAACAGTTTATCGCACATTAGAATTATTGACAGAGCTCGGCGTGGTCGATAAAGTCAACTTCGGTGACGGAGTTGCACGCTTTGACTTACGTCCAGAAGGGGCGAACCATTCGCACCACCATCTCGTCTGTGTCGAATGCGGATCGGTCGAGGAAATCATGGAAGACTTGCTCGTCGATGTTGAGAAAAAAGTCGAGAGTAAATACGAATTTTTGATTAAAGACCATCGCTTGACGTTTCACGGCATCTGTAAAGTATGCCAAGCAAAAGGCGTCACACTCGAAGGTCATAAAGCAGTCATCAACGGTTAATGCAGAAAGGACAGACGACCCCAACAGGTCATCTGTCCTTTTTCAATGTGTGATAGATCGCTCATATATTTAAGTCGCTTGTAGTATATCGCTTTTCATTTGAACATGCCAGAAAAATAAGAATTCTGAGATGTATTTTCGACACGTAAACGTTCACAAAAAAGTGAATAAAAAATGAGGTCAGACATCTTCACAACGGTTTACATAAATGATATGCTGTAAGCGTATTCAGGTGAAACGAGGAAGGAGGAGGGTATGATGCGTTCGCATATCGAGTCATTTCTTCAGTACATGACGGTTGAAAAGCGGATGTCCGCCAACACGAGACAGGCGTATGCGAGCGATTTGACGCAATACGCATCGACCTTAAACCAGTTGGGCGTGGAAGATTGGAACGACGTGACACGTTCTCATATCGTAAAGCATATCGAAGAACTGTCACAGGCGGGACGTGCTTCGTCCTCTTTGAGACGAGCTGTCAGTTCAATCCGGATGTTCCATCATCATCTAAAAATGACGGGGGTCACGACAACCGATCCATCTCTGTATCTAGAGACACCGAAAGCAGAAAAGCAACTTCCGGATACTTGGTCGCAACAGGAAGTCGAGCGTCTCTTAGATAGCGTCCCGACATCCGACCCGCTCTCACTACGGGACCGTGCCATGCTGGAGTTGCTATACGGGACCGGAATGCGGGTCAGTGAACTTTTAGGTCTTGATTTGGATGATTTGCAGTTCGAATTGGGGTATCTACAATGTGAAGGGAAAGGCGAGCGCGCACGAATCATTCCGGTTTCGTCGGTCGCGCAAGGGTTTGTTGAGCGATATATTCAACAAGCTCGAAACGGGCTCGGCGGCAGAGAGACCGAAGCGCTCTTTTTAAACGGCCGAGGAGGACGGCTCAGTCGTCAAGGATTTTGGAAGATGATCAAACGACGTGCCAAGCTTGCCGGAATTGATAAGGAGATCACACCTCACGTTCTCCGTCATTCCTTTGCGACACACTTACTCGAGAACGGTGCAGACTTACGTGCCATTCAACAAATGCTCGGTCATGCGGATTTAGCGACGACGCAAGTGTATACACACGTCAATAAGTCGCGGCTACATGATGTGTATCGCAAGCATCACCCTCGTGCCTAGACATTGAAAAGGAGGAATTTTTTGTGAAGAAGTTTAAACGTATTTTTTTAGTGGTCATGGACTCGGTCGGGATCGGTGAAGCACCAGATGCTGAACAGTTCGGTGACAAAGGGGCGGATACGCTCGGACATATCGCTCGTGAACATAACGGATTGCACATGCCGAACATGGGGAAACTCGGACTCGCGAACATTAAACCGATTCAAGGAATCGACGTGTCGGAGACGCCGAGCGCGTATGGTCGTATGGAAGAAATCTCAGCTGGTAAGGATACGATGACGGGCCATTGGGAAATCATGGGGCTCCATATCGATACACCATTCCGCGTGTTTGAGGAGTTTCCAGACGATTTGATTCACCGTCTTGAAGAGTTCAGCGGACGTAAAATCATCGGAAACAAACCGGCGTCCGGAACAGAAATCTTGGACGAACTCGGTGAAGAGCATGTCAAGACGGGCGCCCTCATCGTTTATACATCTGCCGACTCGGTTCTTCAAATCGCAGCACACGAAGAGATTGTGCCGATTGATGAATTGTATCGCATCTGCGAATACGCACGTGAAATCACACGTGAAGACCCGTACATGCTCGGACGAATCATTGCTCGCCCGTTCCTTGGGACACCAGGAGCATGGGTACGTACGGCGAACCGTCACGACTACGCACTGAAACCATTCGGCAAGACCGTCATGAACACGCTCGAGGAAGCTGGGAAAGAAGTCATCGCATTAGGGAAGATCAGCGACATATACGATGGTGAAGGCGTGACAAAAGCGGTCCGCACGAAATCGAACATGGACGGCATGGACAAATTGGTCGAGTCGCTCGAGGAAGATTTCGAAGGACTCTGCTTCTTGAATTTAGTTGACTTCGACGCATTATTCGGTCATCGCCGTGACCCGGAAGGCTATGCGGTCGCGCTTGAAGAGTACGACGCTCGCCTACCGGAAGTGATGGAGCGTCTTCGTGAAGATGACCTACTCATCATCACGGCTGACCACGGAAATGATCCTGTTCATGCTGGGACAGACCACACGCGTGAATACGTTCCGCTCATCGTTCATCACAACGGAGCGAAGGCAGTCGATTTGGGTATTCGCGGAACATTCGCGGACATCGGGGCGACCGTCGCTGACAACTTTGACGTCGCGGCACCATCACACGGAAAGAGTTTCTTAAACGAAATTTGAGGAGGCAATATTCATGGTAAATTGGAACGAAACAAAAGCGTTTTTGCAGGAGCGTATGGGCGGTACACCAGAAATCGGACTCATTCTAGGTTCGGGACTTGGAGTCCTCGCGGACGAGATTGAGAACCCGGTAGCGATTCCTTATGAGGAGATTCCACACTTCCCGGTATCGACTGTCGAAGGACATGCGGGTCAACTCGTGTTCGGTGAGCTCGAAGGGAAACGAGTCGTCGCCATGCAAGGACGGTTCCACTTCTATGAAGGATACTCGATGGAACAAGTGACGTTCCCTGTACGTGTCCTTAAATTGATCGGTGTCGAGACTCTCATCGTCACAAACGCGGCAGGAGCGTGTAACGAGTCATTCAACCCAGGCGACTTGATGATCATCACAGATCATATCAACTTCTTCGGTACGAGCCCGCTCATCGGTAAGAACGCGAGTGAATTCGGAACACGTTTCCCTGACATGTCAGAAGCGTACGATAAAGAGCTCGTGAAATTGACAGAACGCGTCGCGTCAGACCTTGGACTTTCTGTACAGAAAGGGGTTTACTTCGGAAACACAGGTCCTACCTACGAAACACCGGCTGAAGTCAAAATGGCCCGTCTTCTTGGGGGAGACGTCGTCGGGATGTCGACCGTTCCAGAAGTCATCGTCGCGCGTCATTCGGATATGCGTGTCCTCGGGATTTCGTGTGTCTCGAACATGGCAGCAGGCATCTTAGAACAACCACTCAACCATGAAGAAGTCATCGAAACGACAGAGCGCGTTCGTCAAGACTTCCTCTCTCTCGTACGTGGCACGATTAAAAGCATGTAAGTAACTTAATTTTAGGAGGACGACAGTTATGCGTATGGTCGATTTGATTTTAAAGAAACGTAACGGTGGAGAATTGAACGAAGAGGAGATTCGCTTCGTTGTCGAAGGTTTCACGAACGAATCAATTCCTGACTATCAAATGTCAGCCTTATCGATGGCCATCTATTTTAACGGGATGACTGAAAACGAGACGGCTGCCTTGACGATGGAAATGGTGAAGTCGGGAGATACGATCGATCTTTCAAATATCGAAGGGAAAAAAGTCGACAAGCACTCAACGGGCGGCGTCGGTGACAAGATCAGCTTGATCGTGGCACCACTCGTTGCTTCAATCGGCATCCCTGTCGCGAAGATGAGTGGTCGCGGTCTCGGTCACACAGGTGGTACGATCGATAAGCTCGAATCATTCCCAGGGTTCAATGTAGAATTGACGGAAGAGCAGTTCACGAAACAAGTAAACGATATCAAGATGTCGATCATCGGTCAGACAGGGAACTTGACGCCTGCGGATAAGCGCTTGTACGCGCTTCGCGACGTTACGGCTACGGTTGAGTCGATTCCGCTCATCGCAAGTTCAATCATGTCGAAGAAGATTGCAGCTGGAGCGGACAGTATCGTTCTTGACGTCAAGACAGGTTCTGGTGCGTTCATGAAATCGTTTGATGATGCGAAAGCCCTCGCCGAAGAAATGGTCGCAATTGGGAAAAATGTCGGCCGTAAGACGGTCGCGGTCATCACGGATATGGACCAACCACTCGGTTTTGAAATTGGGAACGCGAACGAAGTGAAAGAAGCGATTGAAGTCCTCTCAGGTAAAGAAGTCGAAGATTTGAAAACAATCGCGCTCACGATCGCTGGACATATGGCTGTCCTCGGTGAGTTTTATCCGACGTTTGAAGAGGCGTATGCCGACCTTGAGAAGCGCATTGCCGATGGACACGCCCTCGAGGTGTTCCGCAAGTTCGTCGAAGCACAAGGTGGCGACGCATCACTCGTCGATGATGTGACGAAATTACCACAAGCTTCATATGAGACGACATTCGTCGCAAAAGAAGCAGGTTATGTCGAGTCGATCATCGCAGACGAAGTGGGTGTTGCGGCGATGCTTCTCGGTGCAGGACGCGCGACAAAAGAAGACAAAATCGATTTCGCGGCAGGCATCACGCTTGAGAAGAAAGTCGGCGACCGTGTCGAGGCAGGCGATGTGATCGCGGTACTCCGTTCGAACATCGAAGACATGTCTTCAGCCATCGAGCGTTTAGACCATGCGTATACGATCGGTGCAACGAAACCAGAGGCACGTCCACTCGTTCACGCAGTGATTCAATAAGGCAGAACGTCTGTTTCCACAAAAAAGTGGAGACAGACGTGTTTTTTTGATAAGATGGGTAATGTGAGTGTCAAACAGCAGGATACATATTATGAAAAAGGGGTTGCTTGAAACATGAAAAAAGGTTCTATGAAACTTGAAAATGGCGAAATGATTGAATTTGATTTATTCCACGGTGAAGCACCGATCACGGTCGAAAACTTCGAAAAACTTGCGAACAGTGGGTTTTACAACGGATTGACGTTCCACCGTGTCATCCCTGGTTTCGTCAGCCAAGGTGGTTGCCCACAAGGAACTGGAATGGGCGGTGCTGGCTATACGATTCCTTGTGAGACATCGACATCGTTCCCGCACAAACATGAAGCGGGTTCACTTTCAATGGCCCACGCAGGTCGTAACACAGGGTCTTCACAGTTCTTCATCGTCCATGAGCCACAACCGCATTTGGATGGTGTCCATACGGTATTCGGTAAAGTGACATCTGGTCTTGAGCATGCCGTCAAACTTCGTCAAGGTACGAAGATGGCAGAAGTGAAGGTTTGGGACGAGAATTGATTTTTGCCTGAAGGGTATGGCACAATGAACCATGTCTCTCACGTGTTCACGTCGTGAAACTTGAATGACAAAAGGTGGTGAACCCAGCGATGCTGGTCAAATATAAACGTTCTTATGAAAAGACGGCGATGGGTCTACTCGCATTCTCATGCAGTGACAAATCTCCGCTAAGCTTGCTTGAACTCGTCCGATCGTATGACGAGGAGGAGTCGAAGTTCCTCTATTTGTGGAAAGTCGGTGAAGACTTCGTTGGTATCATTGGTATGGAGCAACAAGGGACGACAATGGTCATCGACCATATCGCCTTGTCGCCATCATTCCGTGGCGAGAAACGTTCTTACGAGCTTCTAGACGAGGTGAGAAACGTCCTTCCACTTGATTTGACGCTAACCGGTACAGGCAAGACGGGCGATTTATTGGATAAATGGAATCAATTAGTCGTCTGATGACAAAAACCCCCGTAATCACGATTGTGACTGCGGGGGTTTTGCATGTACTTCAAGAAGGGCTAGCGGAATTCCTCGTTCGTTGACGATCTAAAAGTGCCAGCTCCCGTTCCGTGATGACCTCACTTCGATCACGGTGCAGATGCTTGTGGACCAATTGCTCGAACGACAGGTCCGTCGACGGGAACGTCGGTTTTAGTGATTCGACCGTGTCACGAACATCCTGTTGTAATGGGAGCTTCGTGTGTAACGGCCATTCATCAAGTTGTGCGACGAAGGAGTCGACGTCAAGACCGAGCTCATTTAAATAAGGAGAAGCGATGTCAATCTTTCGACGTAAGAGTCGCAAGCTCTTTTTTGCGCCGACCAAATTGTCGCGCCGGAGGTGATAGTGGATGACAGCATATTGGATGAGCGCTGCATAGCCGTGGTGACGGCGTCCGTCTGCCTGCCACGCCTCTTCTAATACCTCATGACATTCGAAATAATCGGCATGACATTCAAAAAGCAACGTATAATGAATAAAAGGGGTCATGAATCAATTTTCTCCTTTCGTGTCCACGGTGTTATAAAACATGTTATACTAAAGCGCAAAAATGTAAAATGGCAGGTGTCTCTATGGAAGCCTATAACGTTAAAATTGATACGTTCGAAGGTCCACTCGACCTGTTGCTCCATTTGATTGGAAAAATGGAGATTGATATCGTCGACATTTCCGTGGCAGAAGTCACTGACCAGTATGTCGGCTATATTCGCACGATGCAAAAATTTGAACTCGATGTGGCCAGTGAATACTTGGTCATGGCGGCGACGTTGCTCCAATTGAAGAGCAAACAATTGTTACCGCCAGTTTCGGTCGAGGATGAAGAGGTTCCAGACTTCAGTGAGGAACCGACGCGTGAAGGTCTCATTCGTCAATTGATTGAATACAAAGCATATAAAGAAGCGGTCGTCTTCATGCGTGAACAAGAAGAACACCGGCTTGAATTGTATACGCGACCGGGTGAAGATTTGACGACTTATATGTCTGAAGAGGTGTCTAAGTATGACGGACCACTTAACTTCTCGGATCTTCTCCACGCCTATTCGAAGATGATTGAACGGAAACGTTGGAAAGAACGACGCAAAAAAACGATCAAGCGGGAAGAGCGTACGCTTGAAGAGCAGATGACGCGTCTTCATGAACACGTATCGTCGACGAGACAAACGTCGTTTTTCGCCTTTTTTGTTGAGCAACCGAACGTCTCGGATCTCGTCGTGACGTTTATGGCGCTTCTTGAGCTGATCAAGCTACGGGTCGTCGTAACAAAACAACTCGACCAAGATATTCAAATCTCATTCATTGAAGCATCAAAGAAAGGGGATGAAGCGGTTGCTGTCTTATGAGACGATTATTGAAGGATTGCTGTTCGTCGTCGGTGATGAAGGGATGGAAGTACGAGCGCTTGCCGAGACGCTCGATATCTCAGAAGCTGCGGCACGAGAACAGCTCAGTAAGCTAGAGACATCGTTCAAGTCATCGAATCGACCGTTTCAGCTCATGGAATCGGCAGGTGTCTACAAGCTCGTGACCGTTCCGGACGTCTCTCCGTACATTCAAAAATATGTCGGGACGATGGCTGAGCAGGCGCTCTCACGTGCAGCGATGGAGACGCTAGTTATCATCGCCTACAAACAGCCGGTCACACGAGCGGATATCGAAGAGATTCGCGGAGTCAAAGTCGAACGGGTCATCCATACGTTGTTATCGAAAGGATTGATCGAATCGGCTGGTCGTGCGAAGACGATTGGTCGTGCCAAGCTGTATCGTACGACAGAGCACTTCCTCGACCATTTCGGGTTCAACTCGCTCGAAGAATTGCCACCATTAACATTTGAGGATGAACTGACAGACGAAGGCGATTTGTTCTTCGGTCAGGAATCACCGAAGCAAGAAGAGAGATTGGAGAAGGATTAATCATATGGAACGTTTGCAAAAAGTAATCGCACAAGCGGGGGTCGCCTCGCGTCGGAAAGCGGAAGAAATGATTTTGGATGGTCGCGTCCGCGTGAACGGAAAAGTCGTCCGTGAACTCGGGACGAAAGTTGGACCGAAGTCAGAGATTGAAGTCGATGGCGTCAAAATCGAACAAGAAGAGCACGTCTACTATTTGCTTTATAAACCGAGTGGCTACGTATCGACGGTCGATGACGACAAAGGTCGTAAAGTCATCACAGACCTCGTCCCACCAGGAGCACGGGTATTCCCGGTCGGTCGTCTTGACTACAACACGACGGGGCTCATCATCTTGACGAACGATGGCGAGTTCTCGAACATGATGACACACCCGAAATATAAAATTCAAAAGCGCTATGTGGCAAAAGTGAAGAATATCCCATCTTACTTGGCCATCAAACAGCTTGAGTCTGGTGTCGAACTCGATGACGGATTTAAAACGGGAAGTGCGAAAGTGAACATGAAGTCTGTAGACCAGAAGAAGAACACAGCCATCCTCGAAATCGTCATCTCGGAAGGTCACAATCGTCAAATCCGTCGGATGGTGGAAGCCATTGGTTCAGAGGTCATCAAACTGAAGCGTGAACAGTTCGGTTTCTTGACGCTCGACGGTCTGAACACGGGCGACTGGCGTGAACTTTCACACAAAGAAATCAGTAAGCTTCGTGAACTTGCGAACCCTACCGTTCCACCCAAACCACGAGGCAAAAAGAAGAAAAAATAACAACAAAAAATCGTCCTGAAATAGGATGATTTTTTTGATTGTGTAGATTGTGTGACAAAAAAATGAAAAAAGTCTGTTAATGTGCGTTTTTAATGTTTTTTCAGTACAATAGCAACTGAAGGATGGTGTGAAAACGATGACAAAAGATCAACAAAAAGACGACCGGATGGAACAAGCGGTCGCAAAAAAGAAAAAGAGGTCATTTTGGCGGATGATGATTATGACGGTCGTTCTCTTCGCGGGAGCGGTTACGATCATGCAAACATTCGACCAAGCGGGTAACGATGGACGTATCGAGGCGGGCGACGAGGCACCGAACTTCAAGCTCGTCACACTCGACGGTTCGACCTTGTATGAGCGAGACAACTACGAAGGGAAAGGGATGCTCTTGAACTTCTGGGGTACGTTCTGTGAACCGTGTAAGAAAGAGATGCCGGTCGTACAAGAAAACTATGCGACACTTCAAGACATGGGTGTCGATTTTTGGGCCGTGAACGTCGGAGAGACACCGCTTCGTGTCGATAATTTCATCAACGACCTTGGTGTCGGGCTCGACTATCCGATTTTGATGGATACCCAGAGCGAAGTCGAAGGAGCGTATGGCATTTATAACCTACCCGTCACATTCGTCATCGATGGTGAAGGGAACGTAATTGAAAAGTATGAAGGTGAACTCACGAAAGAGAAATTGATGGAGCTAGCCGAGAAGTCATTGTAAGCGAACGGGGGACGCACAGATGCTAGATATGAAATACGAAGGCGCTGATTTACGGTCGAAGCGTCGTCCGAAATCGATCATTGACCGTGTGTGGAACTTCTTTGCATCGGTCAAAGTGGGTTTGTGGTTAATTGCATTGATTATTGTCGGTTCGGCAATCGGAACAATCTTTCCTCAAGAGATGTACATCCCACAACAATTACCGCCTGAACAATATTATATGGAGGAGTATGGAACACCGGGTTCTATTTATTACGCCCTCGGATTCCATAACCTATACACATCGTGGTGGTACATCGGTCTGATTGTCATGTTGACGCTCTCACTCGTCGTCGTGTCGATTGACCGTGGGGTTCCGCTCTATAAGGCGCTTAAAAAACAACCGGTCAGACGGACAGAACGTTTTATGAAGGGGCAACGTCTCTTCGGACAAGGTGATGGGACGGAGGCTCAAATTGACGAGATCGCAGTCGCACTTAAAAAGAAACGATATACCGTCAAACGGGACGGCGATGCTCTGTTAGCAGAGAAACACCGGTTTGGTCGTTGGGGTCCGTACGTCAACCACCTCGGACTTGTCATCTTCTTCCTAGGGGCGATGCTGCGAGTGTTCCCTGCATTCCATACGGATACGCTCGAATGGGTGCGTGAAGGCGAAACGGTGTCGCTAGAGGCGACTAACGGCGAGTACTACTTAAGGAACGACCAGTTCATTCTTGAAATGTACGACCCTGAGAACAATGAAGAGGACGCGAAGTTCGCGGCCGCCATTGAAAAAGCAGGAGCCGTCCCTAAAAATTATGAGACAGAGTTGACGTTATTCAAAAAGACGGGAACGAACGAGGACGGATCGCCGCAACTCGAACAAGTCGATGTCGGTTCGACGAAAGTCAACCACCCGTTTAAGTTCGATAAATTTGAAGTGTATCAGGAACAATATTCAAGTCGTCCAGAGTTCTTATCGATGTCGTTCATGTTGGCAGATAAAGAAACCGGCGACGAATATGGTCCGTTCAAAGTTGATTTGGAGAATCCGGAGAAGTCTTATGAGCTCGATGGGGTCACCGTCACGTTAAAAGATTTGTATCCAGACTTTGAAGTGAAAGATGGACAACCGAATACGAAATCACCACGTGCACTGAATCCGGCCTTCTTCTTCAACGTTGAATCACCTGAAGGAGAAACGGAGTCGAATTTGATCGGCATTCGTCTGAATGTCGCTGATGAAGAGAACCGCTACGATGTCCAGTTTGCAGGTACAGAGATGGCGAGCACGAGTGGTTTACGTGTGAAGAGTGACTCCACCTATCCGATTTTGATCGTCGGTGCCACGATCTTTATGATCGGTATTGCGATGGGCATGTACTGGCCACACCGTCGCGTTTGGATCCGTCGTCATGAAGAGGGCGTGCTTGTCGCCGGTTTTACGAATAAAAACCCGTCCTCGCTCCGTCGTGAAGTGTCGCCGCTATTAGAACAAACTGGCTTACCGATGTGGGAAGACCAGGCGAGATTCACAGAGAAGTCGGAGAACGAGTCAACAGATGAAAGAGGGGAATCTTGATGGAATGGATTGAATGGAGCAGCCGAATGCTGTTTATCGCGTTCTTCCTGTACGCAATCTCGACGGTTCTCTTTACGATTGCCGTCAGTGGTATGCGTAAAGATCGAAACGTCAACCGTGTTGCCTATGGGAAATACGCCTTTATCTTGGCAATCATCGGCTTTGTCGCTCAAATGACATATTTCTTTATGCGCTGGGCAGGTGTCGGCTATGCGCCGGTATCAAACTTGTACGAATATACGACGTTCTTCGGTATGATGATGGTACTTGGGTTCCTCGTCGTATATGGAATTTATAAAAATGATGTACTCGGCTTGTTCGCGATGCCGGTGGCGTTACTCGTCATCGCCTTCGCGTCAATGTTCTCGAGTGAGGTCGCACCGCTCATCCCGGCACTCAACAGTGTATGGCTGAAAATTCACGTTACGACGGCTGCGCTCGGACAAGGGATTTTGGCAATCAGTTTTGCATCGGGCCTCATTTTCTTATTGAACGAAACATCGATGAAAGAACAGTCTAAGTCACGGACGTGGCTCGAAGTGACGATGTTTGTCCTCATGTGCACGCTCGGCTTCATCATCGTCTCGATGTTATTCAAGGGGATTGGTGCCGGAGGTGTCGTCGAGTTCACGAACGACCGCGGTCAAGCAGAGACGTATGAATATTTCATGCCGATCTTGTTCGTCCCAGAAGGGGCACAACTCGTGTCTGGCGCGAGTGGCTTGTCACTCGAACTCCCGAACTGGATCAATACACTCAAGTTGAACACGCTCATCTGGTCGGTCATCGGCGGAATTGTGATTTACGTGTTGCTCCGTTTTGTCATCTTGCGCAAACGTGTCGCTGAAGCGCTTCAACCCCTTGCGAAAAAAGTCGACCTCGACCTCGCTGATGAAATCAGCTATCGCTCGGTCGCGATTGGATTACCGGTCTTTATCCTGGGTGGTCTGATCTTTGCGATGATTTGGGCACAGATTGCCTGGAACCGTTTCTGGGGATGGGACCCGAAAGAAGTTTGGGCCCTCATCACGATGTTGATTTATATCTATTACTTGCATATGCGCATTCAGCGTGGCTGGACAGGAACGAAAGCGGCCTGGTTATGTGTCGGTGGATTTGCCATCATCATGTTCAATCTCGTCTTCGTCAACCTGGTCATCGCCGGTCTGCATTCATATGCCTGACGTAAAAGAAGTCACAATTGTGACTTCTTTTTCATTTGGTCCATCAAATCATCGTTGTGAAGCGAAATAATAGAGTGGTATAGTTATGGCAGAGAGTGGAATGTTCACAATTGTGCAACATTCGCTACAACTCGTAATGGGTCTTAGGAGGGTTTTAGGTATGGCTGAGAAAACGAAGATTTTAGTAGTCGACGACGAGGAGAGAATTCGCCGACTTTTGAAAATGTACTTAGAACGTGAACAGTATGTGATTGAAGAAGCGGTCAATGGCGAAGAGGCGCTCGCGCTTGCCCTTGAAAACGAATACGACGTGATCTTGCTTGATTTGATGATGCCAAAGATGGATGGGGTTGAAGTATGTACAGAACTCCGGAAGACGAAAGCGACTCCGGTCATCATGCTCACGGCGAAAGGTGAAGAAATCGACCGTGTCCAAGGGTTCGAAGTCGGGGCGGATGATTATATCGTCAAGCCGTTCAGTCCGCGTGAAGTCGTGCTCCGCGTCAAAGCATTGCTTCGCCGCTCTGGTTCGACGAAGTTCATGCACACGAGTGAGAAGTCGAAGGATTTGATCGTCTTCCCACATCTGACAATCGATAATGATGCACACCGCGTCACGGTGGACGGCGAGGAAATCGCCCTCACACCAAAAGAATATGAGTTATTGTTCTTCCTCGCAAAACAGGTGGATAAAGTCTTTTCACGAGAGCAGTTGTTAAAAGAAGTATGGAACTACGAATTTTTCGGAGACCTTCGGACCGTCGATACGCATGTGAAACGTCTTCGTGAGAAATTGAATCGTGTCTCACCGGACGCGGCGCATATGATCACGACCGTATGGGGTGTCGGGTACAAGTTCGAAGCTGCCAGTGAATGATGATTCGTCGAAACAGCATCGTCACGAAACTGTGGCTGACGATTCTCGTTTTGGTCAGTGTCATCTTATTCATCGTCTCGGTGTTGATGCTTGAATTTTTTAATTCCTTTCATATCGACCAGGAACGAGGCCATCTTGCCAAGCTCGGTGGACAGGTCCAATCGGTTTTGTTGAATGAAGGTGACACGTCCCAGACGATTGATCAAATCATCGAAGTGTACGGGGCTAACTATATCTTAGAGAACGGGACGACCCGATCGAATTTTGGAAATCAAGTGGATGGCTTGATGGTAGAACTTGAACGACAGGATTGGGAAACTTATCAGGCGGTCGGTGAGACGGCCATCGGGAATTTCTCATCTTTTGACGACCAGGCCGCGCTAGCGTATCGGACGACCTTCTCCTTATCGACAGGACAGTATACGCTCTACCTGCTCGAACCGCTCGATGCGATCTCGAGTGCGAACGCGGGAGCACGGACCATCATTCTTTGGACCGTCGCTTCGGCCATCATCGTCACGACAGTCTTCGCTTTCTTCTTGTCGACACGAATCACGGCACCGCTCCGAGCGATGCGGGATGCAGTCAATAAGACGGGAGAGGGGCAATTTGATTTACGTTTGGAGACGAAGACACGGGATGAGATTGGCGAACTCGCTGCTTCTTTCAACGCAATGAGCAGTCAGCTTTCGAAATATGTGAATGCCCTTGACCGGGAACGGCTGCAACTTGCGTCGATTCTTCGTTCGATGGCAGACGGTGTCATCACACTCGATCGTCATGCAAACGTGATTGTCACGAACCCGCAAGCGAGTCCATTACTTCAAGATGGGCAACCACATGAAGTCGTATTGTCTCTTTATGAGGAAGTGATGGAGGGGACGTCTGAAAAGACGATCGAAGTGAAACAGGATGAGCGGTACTATACACTGACAGTCACACCACTCGTCGGAGAAGACGATTTCGAGGGTGCTGTCGTTGTTATCCGGGATACGTCAGAAAGTCATCGACTCGATAAGATGCGGACCGATTTTGTGGCGAACATTAGCCATGAACTCCGGACACCGCTCGTGACGCTTCAAGGGTATTCAGAGGCAATCATCGATGGCATCACTGAGAGTGACGAGGCGACGAAAGAGTTCGCCTCTATCATCTACGATGAATCGCTCCGCTTGGCAAGACTCGTCAATGATTTGTTGGATTTGGCACGCATCGAATCGGGTAAAGAGACGATGCATTTCACTTCGTTTGATATCGGTGATTTCTTGCCCCGAGTCATGCGAAAGTTCAATCAGATGGCATCTGAAAAAGAGATTCGTTTACAGACCGACGCCCCGCACCGTCTCATCGAGGCGGATGGCGATCGTCTCGAGCAAGTGTTCACCAACTTGATTGGCAATGCTATCGCGCATACCGATTCTGGAGAAATTCGGATTGAGGCCACAGAAGAGACGGACGGGCTACGGATTCAGTTGACGGATACAGGTCACGGAATTCCAAAAGAGGATTTGCCGTTCGTTTTCGAGCGATTCTATAAAGCCGATAAAGCCCGGACCAGTGGTTCGAAGACAGGGACAGGCATCGGACTCGCGATCGTGAAGAATGTGGTCGATGCCCATCACGGAAAAGTGAGCGTATCGAGTACACTCGGGGTCGGAACCACCTTCGAGATTTACTTACCATTTGAACAACCACACAACTCGTAATGGTGACTCGCTTGAGTCACCATTTGTGGCATTTTAAGGGGGGAGTCGAATGAAACGTTATACACGAACGGGCGACAAGGGTGAAACATCATTAATCGGTAGTCGTGTCGAGAAATCCCATCCTCAGATTGAAGCGATGGGTCATCTCGATGAGTTGAATAGTCAGATTGGACTCGCCATCGCGCATCAAGAGGATGAGACGCTCCGAATACAGCTGACGAAGATTCAGCACGACTTGTTCGACCTCGGATCGGAGCTGATGTATGCTGAGGCACCGCCAAAAATGGTCGATTTGTCGATCGTGACGGAACTAGAACGATGGATGGATGAGTGGGAGGAGTCCTGTCCGGAACTTGTGCGCTTCATCCTTCCTGGCGGCAGCGTTGCCGCAGCTAGCTTACATGTGGCTCGTACCGTTTGTCGACGGGTCGAGCGTGACTTAGCGGCTCTCGGAGTCGCCGACCGGCAATTGCCTTACTTTAACCGCTTGAGTGATTATTTATTTACGGTTGCCCGTTACGCGAACGTCGTGGCAGGGGTGCCGGATCAAGAATATGCGCGCGGCGCTGCCGTGTTTCAACCAAAACGAAAAAAGGAGTGATCGGCAGATGAAAGGTATCGTTCAGTTCCAACATCAATTGCACTACTCGGTCTATCCGACCAAGAAATTTAAAACGACGACTTGTCTCGTGTCATTCGCCGCTCCATTATCGGCGGAGACGGTCGCAGATCGGGCATTGCTCCCGTTCATTATGGAGAAATCGACGGCGACGTATCCGTCCATTGAGTTATTTCACACACCGCTAGAGGAGTTGTATGACACAAACTTATATGCTGGTGCATCCAAAATCGGAAAGGAGCATGTCATCCAATTCCAACTCGAAGTCGTCAACGATCATCTTGTCGGGGAAGACGTATTGAGTCAAGCAATCGAGTTGCTCGAAGACGTTCTCCTTCGTCCGAACGCATACGATGGGGCGTTCCAACCACTCATCGTCGAGCAGGAACGTCGATTGCAACGTCAGCGTATCGAATCGGTCTATGATGACAAAATGCGTTTCGCTCAACAGCGTCTCCAAGAAATGCTCGGAGGAGAACTTGCGATTCCGTCACTCGGAACGCTCGAGCAACTCGACCATGTCACACCGAAATCATTGTACGAGGCATATCAATCGATGATTCAACATGACCGTGTCGACATCTATGTCGTCGGGGATGTCAATCGTGAGCAAGTCGAACACGCTTTCAATCCATTGGAATCTCTTGGGACACGTCGACCACGCCTGTTACCAGAAGCGAGTCGAGGAGAGTTCAAGCGTTTGGAAGAACATCAAGACATTAAACAAAGCAAGCTCCATCTCGCCTATTCGCTTGATGTCGACCCACGAACGGAAGCGGCGATTCGCATGCAGGTCGTGAATGGACTGTTCGGTGGATTCCCTCACTCGAAGCTGTTCATGAACGTGCGTGAAAAGGAGAGCTTGGCGTACTATGCCGCCTCACAATATAGTTCCCTCAGTCGGAAGTTGTTCGTCTATGCCGGTATCGATGCGTCGAACCAACAAAAGACCGAACAGATCATCGAAGAGCAATTGAACGCTTTACAAGCGGGCGAGTTTGAGGATGAGACGTTGCAACAGACGAAAGAGTTGTTGTTCCATCAACGTCGTCAACTTGGAGACAGTCCACGTCAATTGATTGCTTGGATGAGTGGGGCAGACGTTCGTCCGTTCTCGTTAGACGAAGAGATGACGATCATTGAGAACACGACGCGAGATCATGTCGTCGCGCTTGCGAAAGAAATGGTACTCGAAGCGGTTTATTGCTTGAAAGGAGGAGAAGCATGAAACTAGACTTTCCTAACGTCGGAGAGACGTTACATCATCACGTTCTCGACAATGGCCTCTCCGTTTACTTATTGAAAAAGACTGGATATGAAAAAACATTCGCGACGTTCACGACTAAATATGGATCGATTGACCGACGCTTCAAACTAGAAGACTGGGTCGAGGTTCCCGATGGTATCGCGCATTTCTTAGAACATAAGATGTTCGAAAAAGAAGATGGTGACGTCTTCCAACAATTTGGTCGTCAAGGAGCGTCAGCGAACGCTTTCACGTCATTCACACGGACTGCTTATTTGTTCGGTGCCACGTCCAAGATTTCAGAAAACGTACAAACGCTGCTCGATTTCGTCCAGACCCCTTATTTCACGAAAGAGTCGGTCGAGAAAGAGAAAGGGATCATCGGTCAAGAGATTCAAATGTACCAAGACAATCCGGGGTGGCGCTTGTATTTTGGTTTAATTGAGGCGATGTACGAGACACATCCCGTCAAGATTGATATCGCGGGTACAATCGAATCGATTTCAAAGATCACGGCGGAAGACTTGTACACCTGTCATCAAGCGTTCTATCATCCGAGCAACATGGTATTGTTCGTCGTCGGGAATATCGAACCGGATGAGATGTTTGCCTTGATTCGAGATAATCAAGCAGCTAAATCTTTTGAGACACCACGATTGAGTGCTCGTGAGACAGTAGATGAACCGACCACGGTTCGTCTGTCAGAACGGGTCATCGAGATGGACGTCTCTGTACCGAAAGTCATGATTGGGTATAAGGATGTACCACAAGCTGGGGAAGCAGGTCTGAAGCAAGAATTGACAGTAGAATTGCTCATGCATGCGCTCTTCGACACGACAGCTCCTCTTTATACAGAACTTTATGCTGAAGGATTGATTGACGATGCCTTCTCGTTTGACTATACGTCAGAGGAGACGTTCGCTTTTGCCGCCTTGTCGATGGAGACGTCGGAAGTAAATGCGTTTGTCGGCCGTGTGACGGAGGCGTTAGAACGTCCACTTCAGTTGAGTCAAGAGACGCTCGACCGGAAGAAACGCATGATGCAAGGGCAGTTCTTGAAAGCATTGAACTCACCTGAGTTCATCGCAAATCAGTTCTCTCGATATGCACTCAATGATGGGAATTTGTTTGAAATCCCGACTTTGATTGATGCCATCACACTTGACGAACTATACGAAGCATACGAGCGCTTGTTCCGCCATGAACAACGAACGGTATGCATCGTCAAAAAACCATGAAGACATTGATTGTTGGAGCGAGCGGTACCATCGGACGTGCCGTCTCGCTCGCTTTTCGTGAAGATGAACTGATTTTGCATGCGAACGAAGGTAGTGAAAGACTCCGTCATTTGATAGATGAAGAGAATCTTTCGGCAGAAATTCTCCCTTGTGACCTAACAGACCGTGACGCTGTTGAGTCATGGGTACAGGATATGCTGGACATCGACCGAATTGTATATGTGGCCGGACATGCGCTCCATGGTCTCGTCGTCGACCAGTCGATGGATGAGCTCGACCGGCTGTACGATGTTCATGTTCGGGCAATGATCCGACTCATCCAGTCCGTCGTAGCAAGGAAGCCTTACGATCATCACGTGGATATCGTGATCGTCTCGAGTGTATGGGGAGAGGTCGGTGCGGCGGCTGAGGTGTTTTATTCAACCGTCAAAGCGGCACAGCTCGGCTTCGTCAAGGCGTTCGCACGAGAAGCCGGCCCGTTCAATGTTCGAGTCAATGCGGTGACACCGGGGTGGATTGATACGCCAATGAATGATACGGTAGAAGAGTCGAAACAATCCGTGATCGATGACATTCCACTTGGACGTCTCGGTGCGGCAGAGGACGTGGCCAACACGATCCGTTTCTTGTGTTCACCGGACGCCTCGTATATGACGGGCACGGTGATACGCGTCGACGGCGGTTGGCAATGATCCGATCCATGTAAATAAACCTGTTCTTTTCAATTCTTCTAAAATAATTTAAAATAGGCAAGGTAGCGAACTCGCTCGAAAGGATGGTTGGGGATGGAACATAAATTCGAAGAGTGGTATCTCGAATATGAATTGTGTCAGAATCGACCGGGTATCCTCGGAGACATCGCATCTCTCATGGGGATGCTTCAAATCTCCATCGTCACCATCAATGGGGTCGATTTGCAGCGACGGGGAATGTTGCTCAAAGCACCTGCCGCCGATCATGTGCATCGACTCGAGCATATTTTAAAGCGGATGGAAGCTATTGCCGTCATCAAATTGCGCCGTCCGAAGTTACGAGACCGGATTGCAATCCGTCACGGTCGTTATATCGACCATGATAGTGATGACAAAAAAACGTTTCGCTTCGTCCGTGAAGATTTGGGCATTCTCGTCGATTTCGTTGCGGAACTGATGAAGGAAGAACGCCATTTGTTAATCGGTGTTCGTGGAAATCCACGCGTCGGAAAGACGGAGTCCATCGTAGCAGCTAGTGTGTGTGCGAACAAACGATGGTTGTTTCTTTCCTCGACACTGATGAAACAGACCGTTCGGACCTCATTATTTGAAGAGGAACGGGAAGGCGATCACGTATACATAATTGATGGTGCCGTCTCTACCCGAACGATGGATGAACGACATCGCCAGCTCATTCGTGAAGTCATGCGGTTGCCGGCCGTGAAAGTCATCGAACACCCTGACCTGTACGTCCGAAACACCGATTGCGTGTATGAAGACTTTGATTATATTATTGAATTGAGAAACAATCCGGATGAGACGATCATCATCCCACAAGAAACGCATCGTGAGTCAGAATGGTTTGAATAATTATGTGAATGGAAGGTGTGGACCCCTGTGACAGAACTAGGGACTTTTTTGAAACAAAAGCGTGAGGAGAGCGGATTGACGCTCGACCAAATCCAGCAGACGACGAAGATTCAAAAGCGCTATATCATCGCAATCGAGGAAGGTGATTACAAAAATCTCCCTGGCTCTTTTTATGCACGGGCGTTCATTAAGACGTATGCGGAGTCGCTCGGCCTTGATGTGGATGAATTATACGAGACATATGCAAAAGATTTACCGGTCATCGAGGCACAGCCGTCTGTTCAACTCTCTCGGAAGAAAACGTATTCGAAGGCTTCCGAGTCGACAAGTCGGGTCTCGAGATGGGTTCCGAAAGTTCTCCTCGTTCTCACGGTCTTCTTGCTCATCACCGCGATTTATTTCGCAGTGAGAAGCATCGACTTCGGTGGTCAGGATGCAAGTCCTACCGAACCGCCAAGTTCTGGTGTCACAGTCGACCAGAATGAGGATGTCCCGGCTGATGAACCGGTCGAGGAGGAACCGACTGAAGAGGAGCCGACCGAAGAAGAACCGCCAGCGGAATCTGGTCCGATTGCGGTGAAGGAGTCGAATGGGGCAGATATCACTTATGAACTCGCGACGAACGAGAAACTGTCGACCGAGATTTATGTGAAGGAGTCACCTGCCTCTTACGTGGGTGTTCGTGATACGTCGTTAGAAGGAGCCTTTCTCGCACCGGAGTATCCGAACCAGTCGAAACAGAATCCGATTGTCATTGAAGATGCCGAGACGGACACATTGCGTATTCGAATCGGACTCATCGCAGGCGTTGAGAAAATCGTCGTCAACGGTCGTGAGCTCGAGCTTCAAGAGTCTCCGGTCACACAAAATATTTTTGTAAAGAGAGTCGACGCCGAATAAGTCGACTCTCCTTCTAAGAGGAGGCGTTCTATATGAACCTACCTAACCGATTGACGATGCTACGCGTGGTCTTGATCCCCGTATTCGTCGTCTTACTCGCTGTTGATTTTGATTGGGGAAACATCGCTTTTTTAGGCGCTGATATCCCGATGCACCAATTTATCGCTGGTGTGATTTTTACGATTGCGGCCATTACAGACTGGTTAGACGGACATTTGGCTCGTAAGCATAACTTAGTCACGAACTTTGGTAAATTTATGGACCCGCTCGCAGATAAACTGCTCGTCACGGCGGCCCTTGTGTTGCTCGTTGAGATGGATCTCGTCGCGGCGTGGGTCGTCGTCGTGATTCTATCACGTGAATTTGCGGTTACAGGCTTACGTCTCGTCGCTGCCGATGAAGGGATTGTCGTCGCGGCCGGGAAATCTGGAAAAGCGAAGACGTGGGTGCAGCTCTTTGCCATCATTTTCTTACTGTTCGGTAACCCGATCTTTAGCTATGTCGGGATCCCGTTTGGCGAATGGGCGATGTGGTTGGCGCTCGTACTTACAATTTACTCAGGTGCCGAATATTTCGCACAAAACTATAAGATTATTGTGAAGTCGATGTAAGTCGACAGAGACGAGTTGGTTGATCTAGCTCGTCTTTTTTTTGAAGTTGAGGAGGAAATGAGATGAAACGAGCCGAAATCATTGCGGTAGGAAGCGAGTTGCTCTTAGGGGAAATCGTCAATACGAATGCGAGTTACATATCAGAACAACTGTCGAAGTACGGTGTGCCGGTCTTGTATCATCAAGTTGTCGGGGATAACGCGGTACGAATGCGAGAGACGTTTGAAATCGCCCGTCGTCGTTCCGACTTTGTCATCGTCACGGGTGGACTCGGTCCGACAGCGGATGATGTCACAAAGGTGGTCCTTTCCGACTTACTCGAACGTCCGATTGTGCGAGATGAGGAAGCGTATGAGACGATTCAACGTTTCCTCGTGTCACGAAATCGATTGATGAACGATGGGGACGCTCGCCAAGCCGACGTGCTCAGCGGAGCAGACGTATTACCAAATCCGGTCGGGCTTGCCCCGGGCATGTGGATTGCCGGAGATACGACGTGGTTGCTTTTACCGGGTGTGCCACGTGAGATGAAAGCATTGGTCGAGGCGACGTTTCCTAAGAAACTATCAGGAGCGACGCTCGTCTCAGAATCATTACGGTTTTATGAGATTGGAGAATCCGCTCTCGATGATGCCGTGAAGGACTTATTGGATGGTTCGAATCCGACCGTTGCCCCCTACGCCGAGACGGGAGAGGCAAGACTTCGGATCAGTGCCCGTGCGACGGACGAGGTGACCGCGCGTCAGATGATTGAAAAAGTGAAGACTGAAATCCTGAAACGGGTCGGTTCGTACTACTTTGGCTCTGACGATGAGACGATTGCATCACACCTTGTCCAAACATTGTCTAGATTGAATCGAACATTCGCTGTTGCTGAGTCGTTGACCGGCGGTGAGGTACAATCGATGGTTACATCAACACCTGGCGCTTCAGTCGTCTTTCTAGGTGGAGTCGTGACCTATTCGGATGAGCTAAAAAATAGGTATTTAGGGGTCTCGCTTGATACAATTGAACAGCACTCAGTCGTCTCAAAAGAAGTTGCCTATGAGATGGTGGACGGATTGTCAAAGACCACCCATGCCGACTACGCCCTCTCTTTCACGGGAGAGGCAGGACCGACATCGAATTCGGGTCGTCCGATCGGTACGGTCTATATCGGAGTGAAGACACCAAACGGAATAGAAGTCATCGAGCGGACGTATCCCCATCAAGAACGGAATATCATCCGCATGCGAGCCGCGAAGGACGGATTATGGGCCCTCATTCAACGAATCAAAAAAGGCGAATAAATGTTCGTAAAAAACTTGTGTATCGTACAGTGTTCACGTATAATAAGAGTATCAATTAAAGGAGGCTCATTTATCTATGAGTGATCGTAAACAAGCGTTAGAAATGGCATTGCGCCAGATTGAAAAACAATTCGGTAAAGGCTCAATCATGCGCCTTGGTGAAAATACAGACCAACAAGTATCGGTCATCCCTTCAGGGTCAATCGCCCTCGACGTCGCGCTCGGTGCGGGTGGATATCCACGCGGTCGTGTCATCGAAGTATACGGACCAGAATCTTCAGGTAAGACGACGGTTGCCCTTCATGCGATTGCAGAAGTCCAAAAGCGTGGCGGTCAAGCAGCATTCGTTGATGCCGAGCACGCACTCGATCCGAAGTATGCTAAAAATCTTGGGGTCAACATCGATGAGTTGCTCCTTTCACAGCCGGATACTGGGGAGCAAGCGCTCGAAATCGCTGAAGCGCTCGTTCGCTCGGGAGCAGTTGATATCCTCGTCGTCGACTCGGTTGCGGCACTCGTACCGAAAGCCGAAATCGAAGGGGAAATGGGAGACTCGCACGTCGGTCTTCAAGCTCGTTTGATGTCTCAAGCACTTCGTAAGTTGTCTGGTGCGACGAACAAGTCGAAAACGATTGTCATCTTCATCAACCAAATCCGTGAGAAGATTGGGATCATGTTCGGTAACCCGGAAACGACTCCAGGGGGCCGTGCCTTGAAATTCTACTCTTCTGTACGTCTTGAAGTTCGTCGTGCGGAGACGCTCAAACAAGGTCAAGATATGGTCGGGAACCGTACGAAGATCAAGATTGTAAAAAACAAGATTGCACCCCCGTTCAAAACAGCGGAAGTTGATATTATGTATGGTGAGGGGATCTCGCGTGAAGGGGAACTCATCGATATCGGTGCAGACCTCGACATCGTTCAAAAGAGCGGAGCTTGGTACTCGTTCAATGAAGAACGTCTTGGTCAAGGCCGTGAAAACGCCAAGCAATACATGAAAGAAAATCCAGCAATCGCAGCTGAGGTCGAACAACAGATTCGAGATCACTACGGATTGAATGGAGAAAAAACGGTCACGGTCGAAGGCGAAGACGACGAAGTCCTCTCACTTCTCGATGACGAATAAGCACATCGTCTCACTCGAATTCTTTCGAGTGAGATTTTTTTAGTATAATTTTTTAGGCAATTGGTAGTTCTATCCTGTCCGTGCATTGCATTCTCCCTATTAAATAAGTACAATAAAGTTATGCGCGGGCTTGCCCGTGTATCTCACTTATTAAAAAAATAAAATAACCTTGCGAAAGGGAGGTGAACATGATGGAATGGCTATACTGGCTTATTCTGATCCTCCTTTTGCCGATAGCTTTTGTTGCAGGTTTTTTTGTGCGTAAATCGATCGCCGAAGCGAAGATTCAAGGTGCCGAGACGGAAGCGACTAAGATTGTAGAGCAAGCAAAACAACAATCGGAAGCGATGCAAAAAGAAGCACGGCTTGAAGTAAAAGAAGAGATGATTCAACTTCGTAATGAGACGGAACAAGAATTGCGTGAACGTCGCGAAGAACAGAAAGTGAAAGAGAATCGCCTCGTTCAAAAGGAAGAGCTTCTTGACCGCAAAGCAGACATGCTCGAGCGGAAAGAAGACTCGCTAGATGAACAGGAACGAGGACTCGAAAAACGCAAGCGTGAAGCAGAAATGCTCGAAAGCAAAGTGGAGGAGTTATACGAAGAGGCACGCCGAGAACTTGTACGCGTGGCATCCCTCTCGAAAGATGAAGCACGTACCATCATCATGGACGAAGCGAAGCAGGAAGCGCTTCACGATGCTGCTCTCCTTCAAAAAGAAATCGAGCAAAAAGCAAAACAAGAAGCGGATAAAAAAGCGAAACACCTCTTATCTCTCACGATGCAACGATATGCAGCTGAACATGTCGCCGAGACGACGGTATCCGTTGTCAACTTACCGAGTGATGAGATGAAGGGTCGTATCATCGGGCGCGAAGGACGTAACATCCGGACGCTCGAAACGTTGACTGGGATTGACCTCATCATCGATGACACACCAGAAGCCGTCATCTTGTCAGGGTTCGACCCGGTTCGTCGTGAAATTGCGAAGATGACGCTTGAAAAACTCGTTCAAGACGGTCGGATTCACCCCGCTCGAATTGAAGAAATGGTAGAGAAGTCTCGCCGTGAAGTGGATGAACGCATTCGTGAATACGGGGAGGAAGCTACGTTTGAAGCCGGAATTCACGGACTCCATCCAGACCTTGTCAAGACGCTCGGTCGCATGCGTTATCGTACAAGTTATGGTCAGAACGTCTTGTCTCACTCGGTTGAGGTGGCACACCTTGCCGGGATGATGGCAGCCGAACTTGGTGAAGACGTCACACTCGCCAAACGGGCCGGACTCTTACACGATATCGGGAAAGCGATCGACCATGAAGTCGAAGGTAGTCACGTTGAAATCGGTGTAGAACTTGCGACGAAATACAAAGAACATCCGGTCGTCATCAATTCGATCGCTTCCCACCACGGGGACGTCGAGGCGACATCGACGATTGCTGTACTTGTGGCAGCGGCTGATGCCTTGTCAGCAGCGCGTCCTGGAGCTCGTCAAGAGACGCTTGAAAGCTACATCCGTCGTCTTGAGCGACTCGAATCAATCTGTGAGTCGTTCGAAGGTGTCGAGAAATCGTATGCGATTCAAGCAGGACGTGAAGTTCGAATTATCGTTCGCCCTGATGTCGTTGACGATGTCGTCGCCGGTAAGATGGCACGCGATATTTGTAAGCGAATCGAGGATGAACTCGATTATCCTGGACAAATCAAAGTGACGGTCATTCGTGAAACACGTTCCGTCGATTATGCGAAGTAAACGAAGCGGAGAATTTCTCCGCTTTTTCTGTTTGAGGGAGGACTTTATATGAAAATTTTATTTATCGGTGATGTGGTCGGGAAACCCGGTCGTGATATATTGACTAAACAAATCGGACGCTTGAAAGACAAATATAACCCGACGTTCATGCTCGTCAACGGTGAGAACGCGGCAAACGGTCGTGGTCTCACGAAAAAGATTTACCAACAATTTTTAGAGCTCGGCTTTCATGGGGTGACGATGGGAAACCACACGTGGGACAATCGTGATATCTTTGAGTGGATCGACGACGCCGACCGCATCGTCCGTCCGGCCAACTATCCGGACGGGACACCTGGTGTCGGCATGATGAAATTGAAACAAAACGGGAAGAAACTGGCCGTGATTAACGTCATGGGAAATGTCTTCTTGCCGTCTCTTGACTGTCCGTTCCGTACCGTCGACCGTCTCGTCGAAGAAGTGCGCGATGAGGTCGATGCGATTTTTGTGGATGTCCATGCTGAGGCGACAAGCGAGAAGATCGCCATGGGCTATCATCTCGACGGTCGCGCTCAAGCCGTTGTCGGGACGCATACGCACGTACAGACGGCAGATGAACGTGTCTTGCCGAACGGGACAGCGTACATCACCGACGTCGGGATGACCGGTCCACTTGACGGGGTACTCGGCATGGATGCATCCGTTGTTTTAAAAAAATTTATGACACAACTCCCAGTTCGGTTTGAAGTTGCCGAGGGACGGGAACAACTTAATGGAGTTTTCATTACAATCGATGATCAGACGAAACGAGCGACAAAAATCGAACGAATACACCTAGATGATCAGACCGTCTGGTTTGATTGAACAACCTACCCGAGGGGGAAACAAGAATGGACGTACTCAAAGTTTCGGCAAAATCGAACCCTAACTCCGTTGCGGGTGCTTTAGCGGGTGTGCTACGTGAAAAAGGAACGTGTGAGATACAGGCGATTGGGGCAGGTGCACTGAATCAGTCCATCAAAGCCGTCGCGATTGCCAGAGGCTTCGTCGCGCCAAGCGGTCTCGATTTGATTTGCATTCCGGCCTTTACTGATATTATGATTGACGGAGAGGAACGTACTGCCATCAAGCTCATCATTGAGCCGCGATGAGCGGTCGGGACATAGGTCCTATTCTTGTGAAGAGGAGCCATCGGCGCGGATGGCTTCTCTTTTTTTGTGTAAATCGGACGTTCCATCTTCTCAGTTTCGTCATTTTATGACAAGATGATAAAGAACGTATCGTTCGATCATTAGAGACAAGAGGGGGACGTTTTCAATGGAACAACTTGTGTCAACCAAAGAGACGGAATCAACGACACCAGTAATGAAAGCGATTCAAAAACACACGGCCGGGTTTGGGGCAAAACTGGTCGACGTACCAGTTCCGACACCAGGACCTGGAGAAGTGCTCATTCAAGTTAAAGCGACATCGATTTGCGGGACCGATGTCCACATCTATGAATGGGATGAATGGTCACAGAGCCGCGTCAAACCACCATACGTATTCGGTCATGAGTTTTCGGGGGAAGTCGTGGCGCTCGGGGAGGGGACGAAACGGATTAAAGTCGGACAGACGGTGTCTGCTGAAACACATATCGTCTGTCATCAGTGTAAGCAATGTTTGCGCGGGCAGTACCACATCTGTAAGAACACAAAAATCATCGGGGTGGACACGCAAGGCTGCTTCGCAGAATACGTCGTCATGCCTGAAGAGAATCTATGGGTGAACCCGGAGTCGATGCCAGCGAAACTCGCCTCGATTCAAGAACCTCTAGGAAATGCGGTTCATACGGTATTGGCGAGTGACGTGTCTGCCAAATCGGTCGCCATCGTCGGTTGTGGGCCAATCGGACTCATGGCGGTCGGCGTCGCCAAAGCAGCAGGGGCGAGTCGTGTCTATGCGATTGACGTCAATCCATATCGTTTAAAACTCGCCGAAGCGATGGGGGCAGATGTCGTCATCAACAGTTTAGAAGAGAATCCGCTCGAGTTGATTGAGCGTGAGACCGACGGAGACGGAATCGATGTCGTCTGTGAGATGAGCGGACACCCGATTGCCATCGATCAAGCGTTTAAGATGGTCACGGCAGGCGGGGACGTCAACGTCTTGTCACTCCCGGCTCGTCCGGTCGCCATCGACCTCACACGGGACGTCGTCTTTAAAGGGGTCCGCGTCCAAGGAATCACGGGCCGCAAGATGTATGAAACGTGGAGTCAAGTCTCGACGATGCTTGCGACGGGTCAGTTGGACGTCGAACCGATCATCACACACGTCTTCAAGCTCGAAGAGTTCGAAAAAGGGTTCGAACTCATGCGGGCAGGGAAATGTGGAAAGGTCGTCTTAATACCTTAAAGGGGGAAACAACATGGCATTTGAACATATTACAGAAGCAATCAATGAGATGAAAGAACAAGGGACGTTCCGTAAGCTCGTCCCGCTCGAATCGGCACAAGGGAATGAAGTGACAATCGATGGGAAGTCACTCGTTCAGCTGTCATCAAACAACTATCTCGGACTCGCGAATCACCCGCGTCTGAAGCAGGCGGCGATTGAAGCGGTCGAACATTACGGTGCAGGAACGGGATCAGTCCGTACGATTGCCGGGACGTTCGAGATGCACGAAGCGTTCGAGCGTGAACTCGCGGAGTTCAAACATACGGAGGCCTCACTCGTCTTCCAATCAGGATTCGCGACGAACCTCGGAGTATTGTCTGCACTTCTTGGACCGGAGGATGTCGTCATCAGTGACGCCCTCAACCATGCGTCAATCATCGATGGGATTCGCCTCACGAAAGCGGCTCGACGTATCTATAAACACGTCGACCTCGAAGACTTGGAGAAGGCGTTGAAAGAGACGCAGGACTATCGCACACGTCTCGTCGTGACGGACGGCGTCTTCTCGATGGACGGGAACATCGCACCGCTTCCGGCCATCGTCGAACTCGCAGAGAAGTATGACGCTGCGGTCATGGTCGATGATGCGCATGCATCCGGCGTCCTCGGGAAGAACGGACGTGGAACGGTCAACCACTTCGGATTGGACGGTCGCGTCGCGCTACAGGTCGGGACGCTCTCAAAAGCAATCGGTGTCTTAGGTGGCTATGTCGCCTGTTCACAAGATATTCGGGATTACTTGATCCACAAAGGTCGCCCGTTCCTCTTCTCGACATCACATCCACCGGCAGTCGTGGCGGCGAACCGTGAAGCGATCCGTGTGATGAAAGAGGAAGAAGAGCTGTTCGACAAGCTATGGGCGAACACGGAGTTCTTCAAGAACGGTCTACGTGACCTCGGTTTCGATATCGGACATGCGACGACACCGATCACACCGGTCATGCTCGGCGAAGAGACGCTTGCGCATTCATTCTCAGACAAGTTGAAGGAACATGGCGTATTCGCACAGAGTATCGCCTTCCCGACGGTCGAGCGTGGGAAAGCACGCATCCGGACCATCGTCACAGCGGAGCATACACGAGACGACCTCGAACGGGCACTCGAAGCGTTCAAGACGGTCGCGGAAGAGTTAAATGTGACATTACACGCATAAACGAGGACTGCAGACAATCTGTCTGCAGTTTTTTAGTGGATTGGTCTATGAAATCGAGTACATTCAGATAGAGCACAGATGGGGTAAATCGAAATATAGCGCATTTCTTAATATTTCAATTACCTTAATTTTGTTTTAGATTACATATCAGAAATGAGGAAAGGCTATGTTTCAGCAAGGGATCTTTCAAGTGGGAATAGTATTAGATCGAGAGACGTTTTCGATTCTGACGATTTCACCACCATTCATCATAAATGTGATCTATAGTGTCTTGATTGTGATGTATGTCTTGTACTTTCAGAGTGAGGGTTGGAAAGGGAAATTGTGGAACGTTGTACTGATGTGCTACGCGCTCTTATTCATCTTTGTCTATATAGGAGCCTGGTTTGTGAGGCTGAAATACAACCTTACACCGAGTTTCAACGAGTCGTTCGCTCTCGAACCCTTTCCTGGATGGAAGATTTTTTCATACAATGGATTGAGAACGGTATAGAAGAACCGAATATGACAGCAAATGCGATTGCGTTTGGTGCGTTGCTGTTCTACTTCAGGAAGTTCAAGGGTAAATATACGTGGATATTAAGGCTTTTCGCAGTGATTCCTGTCAGCTTATTTTTCATCATATATATTCCGAAAGTCTTTAGTTGGTTATTGCAATAAAAAAGAAGCAAGGCGCAATGCCTTGCTTAAATCGTGATCATTCCTCTAAAACCTCGAGCGGCATAATAGGAATCTGCACCATTGTGGTAGACGAAGATGTGATCATAGCGACGGTCGCAGAACAGGGCGCCACCTTTTTGACGAATGGTGTCCGGTGTCTGAATCCAACTTGACGTCTTCAAATCGAATGCACCGAGCGTTTGTAAGTGTCGGTATGTTTCTTCATCGAGAAGGGTTATGCCCATCTGTTCAGATAGGGCGACCGCGCTTCCGGCGGGTTTGTTCTTCTTACGTGCCTCAAGAGCTGGTTCGTCATAGCAGAGACTTCGTCGACCGCTCGGACTCTCGGCTGAACAGTCGCAAAAAGCGAGGTCTCCGTTAGGGAGTCGAATCACGTCCGGTTCTCCGCCAGTCTCTTCCATCAAAGCGAGGGTGGTCAACTTATCTTGATTAATCTGAATTCGTTCCAATACGTCTGACCAGACGGCGTCAGGATGACGTTCAACGTTTTCGGTAAAGCGAGACTCTAAGGTATTTAGTAACTCGATGGTTTCTTCCTGTGAAAGTTTCGACATGGAAATCACTCCGATCATTTGTTTCTTTTAGTATACGATATGAATCGCTACAGGTTGTCTTTTCAATTGTGAGAATGGAGAATCTACCAGTTAGAAAATCATTTAAATAAGGCGCCCTCTCTTTGAGAAGGCGCCTGTTACTTATACAGAAGATGCGGTCAAAATGGACTGTTCGGTCAATCGCCCAATCCAGATTAACGGAAGGGTCAAAAATGCACCGAGAAGGTATACCGAATCAATCGGTAGCCTATCCGCAAGAAGACCGAACAATAAGCTTCCCATACTGAATGCGAGGGCATATCCCGTTTGTTGCACACTGTACACATAAGGAAGTTGTGTAGTCGAGATCTGTTCTTGAATGACGGTGTTCGTCTGAATGATGCGGATTTGTGTGGCTGCGCCTTGAATCACTAACGCCAAAATCGCAAACGCGAGATGCTCGGTCACGCCGAACAACAGAGCGGCAACAATGGATAAGACGGCAGTCGACGGTAGCGAGGGTGCTCGACGAGACCGATAAAGATAAGCACTCGCCGCGATCATACTAATCAAAAATGATGCGTTAAGCGTTCCCCACCAGCCTGTATCGACTTGCAGATGTCGCTCGAGATAGACGAGAAGCAACGCTGAAATCCAAAGCGTGCTGACAAATGATTCATACGTCACAAACCAAGTCACACGACGAGCGAATGGTGACGTTCTTACATAAGTAAGACTATCGCGTAAGGTAATCGATTCCTCCGTTCCATCATCGACGATGTCTTCCGTAAGCGATTGATAGAAGTAAATCGTCACAACCGTTGAAAGGCTGAAGAGAACGAGTGAAACGATTAATGCAAAGGCGCTAGACGAGAGAGAGACGAGCATCGTCCCGAGCGGCCACATCGCGAGTTGGATGAACTGGTTGGAACCTTGAACTAGGCTGTTCGCTTGTTGACGATTCGTCGCCAAACTTGGGATGAATGAGGCTTGAATCGGACGTGCGAATCCATCGAGAAATGCAATCCACATGACGAGGCCGAGAACAAGAATCGAATCCGTGAAGAGAACGAGAACAAGGGTGATCGTCTTCATCAGTTGTGACAGGACGAGCGTTTTCCCGAGCGAGTAGTGGTTGAGGATGCGGGCGAAAAAGAGTCCGCTGAGCGTCATACCGGCAGTCACGGCAATCGGGAAACTGGCCGCCATGAGAGCGGACCCAGTTTGTTGATACAGCAAGGCAATGAGCGCGACGATGTATAGGACATCGCCAATGTTTGCGAGCCATTGGCTAACGAGCAGTGTGTAAAACGATTTCATCACAAATCTCCTCCGAATCTATTTAATTTGGTAGGTTAGACGAATCGTTTTTACACATTTTCACCTCTTCATAAAATGATATTAAAATAATTATACAAAATTTGATTAATTCTGTAAACTTATCATATGGGTGAAATTGTCATAATAGAAGAGTGGAATGTTCAACAAGCTTTGATGGTAGTGGGTAAAAAGCAATTACGTGGGTTACTTTACGAAAGTGAATTGAAAAAATAATGAATGATAAGGATGGGACTATATGCTTGAATATAAACTAAATGATGATGTCACACTGAGAATGTTCAACACAGACGATGCGGACGAGTTATTTAAGCTCACGATTGCATCGAAGCCTTATTTGCGAGAGTGGCTTGGTTGGCTCGACTATATTGAGACGGTGGAAGACTCGAAGCAGAACATAGAGGGACGAATTAAAGGGTTGATTGAAACGGGCGGGCACCCAAAATCGTTCGCTTTGATGTATAAAGGAGCACTGGCCGGAACAATTGGATTTAACGAAATCGATCGTGGTATCCAATGTGGCACAATCGGATACTGGCTCGGACAAGAGTTTCAAGGGGAAGGCATCATGAGTCAAGCGCTCGAGACCATCATCGAGTATGGGTTTCAAGATTTGAAACTAAATAAAATTGAGATCCGAGTCGCGACAGAGAATGTGAAGAGTCGGGCACTTCCGGAACGATTCGGCTTTAAGAAAGAAGGGGTCATTCGAGATGCGGAGTGGCTGTATGACCGTTACGTCGATCATGTCGTCTACGGGTTGTTGAAACATGAATTTTTGCAGCTAAACCATCATTCTAAAGCTTTTGATGAGGCTGGACATCGTATGTAAACAACGACGAGACATTTTAAAAGGGGACTACTGAATGACAACCATATATTTTGTCAGACATGCACATTCTACCTATACACCAGACGAATTCGCCAGACCGTTATCTGAGAAAGGAATGCATGATGTTGCTGAAATTACAAACCTTCTAATCGATGAGGGGATCGATATCGTGACTTCGAGTCCATATAAACGAGCCGTTCAAACCGTAAAAGGCATCGCGGATTATCTTGGACAGGACGTTGTAGTGTCGGATGATTTGAGAGAGCGAACCTTGACTTCAGAACCGGCTAAAGACTTTACAAGCGCGATGGAGACCGTTTGGGAAAATCCTGCGTTCGCATGGGAAGGGGGAGAGTCGAACGATCAGGCTCAATCTAGAGGGGTAGAGGCTCTCATATCACTGCTCAGTACATACGAAGGGAAAAAAGTGGTGCTCGGCACACATGGAAATATTATGGTTCTCATGTTGAATTACTTTGATGAACAGTATGGATATGAATTTTGGAAAGAACTCGACATGCCGGATATCTATAAGGCGACTTTTGAGAACAACACATTAATGAGTGTCGAGAAGTTATATAAACCTCAAGGTTAGAAATCGATTGACTATAGATGGTAAGGATCAAGTTGTCTTCGTACCATTGGATAACCTGAAATCGTACAGACCAAGACCCGCCCTTCACGAGAGGGCGGGTCTTTCGTCTGACTCAAATAACTCAGTTCCGAACTCTTCATACGCCTGTTCATACCGGCGGAGGGAAGATTCCTTATGCATACAGGTGATATTCATCCGCTCGGATGGTGTCAGATCGGCCGCATATGTCTTCAACACATGGGCGTTTCGAAGCATCGATGGCGTGACGGAGCGCGCGAGTCCACTTCGTTCGTTCAACTGCCGCATCATCTTTGTGATCATGACGATCGTCAATTGCTTCGGTTGATTCTTCGCATACACCCAGCGGAACGTCATCCGGGCAAAATCGAATGAGACGAAGACCGGGTCTTCTGAATACCAACGTGGTCGTACCGGGGTCGGGATATCAGCCAAATAATTCATGAGCAACGATTGATCTTCCTGTGACAGCTTCAACGTGAAACGGTTTCCGAGACGATCGTACACGTCGAAGGTGTGATCGACCAGATGCAAGTCGCTCATTCGCAAACGAATAATGTGATGGACACGCAATCCATATTTATAGAAAAGCGTCACAATCAGTTCGTTCCGATTGACGAGATAAGGATGAGCTTGGAGCTGATTCTCACTCAGTCCTCTCGTCGAACGAATCGTTTGAACGAGTCGGTCGAATTCAGATTGGAGTGCGACTTGGTCGACTGTCAACGTATGTGCCGGTTGGGAATAGGCAAGCATCTTTTTACGAAGCGGATTTAAAAATTGGGTCAGGCTATTGATGACCGTGACGATTCTTGCGACGGTCGCCTGTTGATAGTGCTTCTCTTCGATTAAGAAGTCATTCACGAATGTCTTCCACGATTCGAGCGGAACGTCTAACCAGTCCGTCGGTTCGTTCAGTTCGACATTGTGGTCGTGAAAGTATTTATGCACGTCAATCAAGTCGTAGCGATATCGCTTAAGCGTCGAGGGTTGACGACCGCTGGCGCCGAGATGATAGAGGTAGGTTTCAATAAATTCCGGGAGCGGGTAGTCTTTTCTTCGTTTCGTCATGGTCGAGCCTCCTTCTTCCTTTATCCTACCACAAACGGACGTTCTCTATACGCTGATTCGTGGTAAGATGGAAGGTGAGACTTTATGGAATGAGGGATTACATGATTGAACGTGAAAAAGTTGTCATCGTCGGTTGTCAGTTGCCTGACATCGATGATTGGACATATGAACAGTCGATGGGCGAGCTCGTCGAACTCGTGGACACGGCGCAAGGCGAAGTCGTTGCCAGACTCGACCAAAAGCGTCAACAAATCGACCGTCGTACCTTTATCGGGAAAGGGAAAATCGAGGAACTCGCGATGCTCGTCGAACAGTTCGAGCCGGACTTATTGATTTTCAACGCCGAATTGACACCGGCACAGTCGAAGAACATTCGCATCGCCTTGAACGACCCGGATGAAATGAAATTGATCGATCGCACCCAGCTCATCTTGGACATCTTTGCGAGCCGTGCGCAATCGCGGGAAGGGAAATTGCAGGTCGAACTCGCACAGATGAACTATTTGCTACCACGTCTCATCGGTCAGGGGACGCAGCTCTCGCGACTCGGTGGTGGAATCGGGACGCGTGGTCCTGGTGAAACGAAGCTTGAATCGGACCGTCGTCACATCAAGCGACGCATCGATGAAATCACGAAACAGCTCGAGGGGACAGTCGCACACCGTGGACGTTACCGAGAACGCCGGAAAGAAAATCGCGTATTCCAAGTCGCGCTCGTCGGGTATACGAATGCTGGGAAGTCGACAATCTTTAACCGATTGACTGATGCCGACACGTACGAGCAGGATGAACTGTTCGCGACGCTCGACCCGTTGACGCGCGAGCTCGAACTTCCGCGAGGCGGGAAAGTGCTGATCACCGATACGGTCGGATTTATCCGTGACTTGCCGACGAAACTCGTTGCGGCGTTTCGTTCGACTTTGGAAGAAGTCGTCGGTGCCGACTTGATCCTCCACGTCATCGATGCATCGAACCCGCACTACCTGAATCAAATCGATACGACGAATGCGGTATTGGAAGAACTCGGTGCGAGTGAGGTACCTCAGCTCGAGGTATATAATAAGAAAGACCGTCTCACGAAAGACTTCGTCGGCGGACCACTGTTGATCTCGGCAATCGCATCGGAAGATATCGTGACGTTGACAGGTGCTCTCGAGGATAAGATTGCGGACATTTTGACAAAAGTCCATGTCATTCTCCCGGTGACGGCGTTTGAACACTATCACCCGGCCAAAGAGGCGATGTATCGTCTTGAAGAGAGCTTTTTAGATGACGGTTCTGTCGAATTAGTAGGTTATATGAGAGAAGACACGCGTCTATACGCGACGCTAAAACAATTTGAGGTGTAAGTATGTGGCAAGGAAAGATTGAACATTATGATGCGCTCGCGCCGTTCGTAAAAAAAGCGGAGGTGCGGGTAAAACCGTTTTTCGAAAAGATAGAAGAAACAGCTGAATTCAACCAGTATCGCGTCTTAGAATCGTTTAAAAAGTATAAAGTGTCGGATTTTCATTTTAATCCGACGACGGGATATGGGTATGACGATATCGGCCGGGACACGCTCGAATCCATTTATGCGGATGTGTTCGGAGCCGAGCTCGCGCTATGCCGACCGCAGATCATCTCCGGTACCCATGCAATTGGGATTGCCTTGTTCGGTGTCCTTCTACCAGGCGATGAGCTGCTCTATATCACGGGGAAGCCGTATGACACGCTTGAGGAGATTGTTGGCATCCGTGGCGATGGTCGCGGTTCGTTGAAAGAACTCGGTGTCCATTACGATACTGTCGAGTTAAAAGAGGAACGTGAAATCGACATCGACCGCGTCATCGAACGGATCCGTCCTGAGACGAAACTAGTCGGGATTCAGCGATCGAAAGGGTATGCGAATCGTCGCAGTATCCCAGTCGATGAAATCAAAGTCGCCATCGAACGGATCAAAGCGGCACATCCGCATGTGTATGTGTTCGTGGACAATTGTTACGGTGAGTTTGTCGAGACGATCGAACCAACACACGTCGGGGCTGACTTGATGGCTGGTTCCCTCATCAAAAACCCAGGCGGTGGATTGGCGAAGACGGGCGGTTATATCGCTGGTACAAAAGAGTTAATTGAACGGTGTTCGTTCCGTATGACGACCCCAGGTATCGGAAGTGAAGCCGGACCATCACTCTACTCGCTTCAAGAGATGTATCAAGGCTTCTATATGGCACCTCATACAGTCGCACAGGCATTAAAAGGGGCCCATTTGACGGCAAGTCTATTGTCCTTGATCGGATTTGAGACAGATCCCCACTATACGACCCCACGAACGGACTTGATTCAGTCGGTGACGTTCCGTGACCGCGATAAGATGATTGCGTTTTGTCAGAGCATCCAAATGGCATCGCCGGTCAATGCCCATGCGTTACCGGTGCCGGCCTATATGCCGGGTTATGAAGATGACGTCATCATGGCAGCTGGGACGTTCATTCAGGGTTCTTCCATCGAGCTGTCTGCCGATGGTCCGCTTCGGGCGCCGTACACGGCGTACGTTCAAGGTGGTCTGACGTATGCTCACGTAAAAGTCGCGCTCATGTTGGCGTTGAGCCAATTACACGGTAAAGGATTGGTCAAATTCAATGACCAAAATCAGCCGACACATTTGTAATTAATCTGTCATGTTAACTTTATTAACATCTATTGACAGGATTGTTGTCATATATTATTCTCACATTGTGAGACAGAAAAGGAGGGGTAAGGATGGCCGATCAATTTCGTCGCTCCAACCCGTTGTTTCCGATTGGAATCGTCCAAGATTTGACGCAACTGACAGGTAGACAGATTCGGTATTACGAAGAACAGGGTCTGATTTCGCCTAGTCGGACGGAATCGAAACGACGACTTTATTCCTTTAATGATGTCGAACGTCTACTCGCAATCAAGGATTACATTGATCAAGGCTTTAACTTGGCGGCGATTCGCCACATGTTAGAGCAAGAAGGTGAAAAAGAAGCGGAAGCATCTGCTCCGACCGCACCGGTCAGTGAAGCACCGAAGGTTTCGGAAAAAGAGTTACATCATTTGTTGAAAACACAGCTTCAAGAAGCCGGTCGTTTCAATAAGACGTCGCTCATTCAAGGTGAGCTTTCACGTTTCTATCGATAACGCCGCACACATCAACCATTACGCAATGTGAGAGGGGACATTTTACCATGGCCAGAAAAACGTTCACAAAAGAAGACATTAAACGCATCGCACAAGAGGAAGACGTACGCTTTATTCGTCTTCAATTCACGGACATCCTCGGAACAATCAAAAACGTCGAGGTGCCGATCAGTCAATTGGACAAAGCACTTGATAACAAGATGATGTTTGACGGATCGTCAATCGAAGGATTCGTCCGCATCGAGGAATCAGACATGTACTTGTATCCAGACCTCAACACGTGGGTTGTCTTCCCGTGGACAGATGGCAGCGGAAAAGTTGCTCGCTTAATTTGCGATATTTATAACCCAGACGGCACACCGTTCAGCGGTGACCCGCGCGGTACACTCAAGCGTAACCTTGAGAAGATGCAAAAACTTGGTTTCACAGCGTTCAACGTTGGACCAGAGCCAGAGTTCTTCTTGTTCAAAAAAGACGCATCAGGTCGCCCGACTCTTGAACTCAACGACCAAGGTGGATACTTCGACTTGGCACCAGTTGACCTCGGTGAGAACTGCCGTAAAGAGATCGTCATCGAACTTGAAAACATGGGCTTTGAAATCGAAGCATCACACCACGAAGTAGCACCAGGACAACACGAAATCGATTTCAAATACGCAGATGCTGTCACGACGGCAGATAACATCCAAACGTTCAAACTCGTCGTTAAGACGATTGCAGCGAAGTATGGTCTTCACGCGACGTTCATGCCGAAGCCGCTCTTCGGTGTAAACGGTTCAGGGATGCATGCGAACATGTCACTCTTCAAAGGCGACACAAACGTCTTCTACGATCCAAACGGCGACATGGAACTTTCAGACACAGCTCGCGCGTTCACAGCCGGTATCTTGGAGCACGCTCGTGCCTTCACGGCAGTATGTAACCCGACTGTGAACTCATACAAGCGTCTCGTACCAGGCTACGAAGCACCTTGCTATGTTGCATGGAGCGCACGTAACCGTTCGCCACTCGTACGTGTACCAGCGGCACGTGGTCTCTCGACTCGTATCGAAGTACGTTCGGTTGACCCGGCGGCGAACCCGTACCTTGCACTTGCTGCCCTCTTGGCTTCAGGTCTTGACGGGGTCGAAAAAGATTTGAATGCACCTAAACCAATCGATAGCAACATCTACGTGATGGACAAGCCAGAGCGTGTAGCAAACGGAATCGACGATCTCCCGGCCACACTCTTCGACGCACTCGAAGTCCTTCGTGCGGACAAAGTCGTGATGGACTCACTTGGTGAGCATATCGGTGAACACTTCCTCGAGTTGAAAGAAATCGAGTGGGATATGTTCCGTATGCAAGTAACAGAGTGGGAACGCGATCAGTACATGACGCTCTACTAAATAGAAGAGATACATTAAAGAGTATGGAGCATCCCTCAATTTGGGTTGTCCATACTCTTTTTGATAAATCATAATAGCGGAGATATCTTTATGATTCCGGCTCTTCTCTAACCTTCACAGGGACCCAAACCTCGCTATATACGTTGTCATATCCTGTTTCTATTTTGCTAAATGAAATGCTTGGTAAGTCTTGAAGTGCGTATCCCGAAGAAGGTAACCATTCTGCATAGGTTCTTGCCATCGTCTCTTGTAGAGTGCTTGGGAATGGTCCAGTGTTCGGGAAGATTGCCCATAAACTTTTTGGGATTGAGATCACTTCGACATCGTCATACTTAATTTCTCTTGTCGTGGCAAAACCGATCATATGTGTCAAATAACCTTCTTCTTCTAAGTGACCGTCATCAAAGTTGAACGATACGTTCAAGGCACGATGCGGATATAAATTGCCCAATTCATGCATGTGAGCCCGTTGCTGTTCCGTAATCGACTTCGCGAGTTCCATGATTTCTTCGTTGACTCCCTCGAATTGAATAGGGACACGCTTTGAAACTCCAACGATTTGAAAAGCTTCTTTTTCTTCTAACTTGAACTCCATTGATGTTCCTCCTTTTATATCGATATAAAACGTGAAGCGAGGGAACGACTTTTGAATGTGATTCTTCATGACTTCAGAAGGCAAATGACCAGACCAATCTCGAAACGCTCTGGAAAACCCTTCGACCGATTGATATCCATAGAGATATGCGATTTCTGTTACGCTTGAACCATGAACCAATTTTTCATTTGCGATAGAAAACCGTCGATTTCGTATATAAGTGTGAAGTGTCATTCCTGACATATACGAAAACATTCTCTTAAAATGATGAGCAGATAGTCCGGTGATTTTTGTGATCTCTGAATCTAAAAGTTCTTCCGTTAAGTGCTGTTCGATAAAGTCCATCAGCTCATTTAATGCTTTTACCATCAAGTTCTCCTCCTTCATAGTTTGACAATATCGGATTTCTTCCAACTCATCTCGATAATTTGCGTGCAGGAAAGATCGGGTCGTATTAGTTTAAGCATTTCATTCATAAAATGGATACCCTATAACACGTTATCATTCCAATTAAAACAAAGGACCACCTTCTGTACTTCACGAAGGTGGTCCTTTGTTGGTTAAAACGCTTTTTTGAAAAACGTTGAAGTATAGTCGAGCGTCGTATGCAGTGTCGTCGCAAACACGAGCCCTAAAAAGAAAGACATGCCATGAATGTCCACCCATGAGCGGATTGCCTCTTCGTATGCCGTGAAGGGCAAGATCAGCACGAGCGGGAACCCGATATATGCAATCCGAATCACATCACTCAAAGCAGGTAGGTGCGAGAAGAGCGAACGGTGCGGCATAAGCTTTACGTAAGGGAGCCAGATCAATTTGAGTGGTCCCCATCGATAATAGGCGTCTGATTTTAAATCGAGGTCCGGGGAGAGCCAAAGTGTACCGATAATGGCGCCGATGATCAAAGAGAATGGAACATCGATCTCAAGAAAAGGCGTGGCAACCGCGAGTGCTCCGGTTGCCACGAGATTCGTTCGGGTATGGGTCTTGCCACTAGCCATTAATGAATCGTACGGTATACACCGATAACCTTTCCTAAAATCGAGACGTTGTCAAAATACATCGCTTCTAACTCGTCGTTCTCCGGTTGAAGGCGGACCTTTGAAGCTTCCTTGTAAATCCGCTTCACGGTCGCTTCGCCTTCTTCCGTCATGGCGACGACAATCTCTCCATTGTCGGCCGTGCTCTGTTGGCGCACGAGCACCCGGTCCCCGTCCAAGATGCCTGCGTTGATCATCGAATCCCCAGAGACAGACAACATGTATACATTATCTGACCCGACGATATGTGCCGGGAGCGGGAAGTGTTCTTCCACGTTCTCGATGGCGGTGATCGGCGTCCCGGCAGTGACCTTCCCGATGACCGGTACGTACATGACGGACTCCTGCTCTTCTATTGTCGGCATATCGTCAGTCAAAATTTCAATCGCGCGAGGCTTCGTCTTATCTCGACGAATCAATCCGCGTTTCTCTAAACGATCTAGATGACCGTGTACGGTCGAACTAGATGCTAAACCGACGGCTTCTCCAATTTCACGAACAGAAGGCGGATAACCTTTAGCCCGTACTTCGTCTTTGATGAAATCAAGAATCTGTTGTTGTCGCGCTGACATTTTTTTCATTATGTTCACCTCGATATAATCGAATAACCTGCAATCGCATCCTATTCTTTATGTGTCTAGTGTAACACAAGAACACATGAGCGTACAAACATTCGTTCGTTTTTTTGTGTTGACCGAACACGGGTTCTTGTTTTATGATGAGAACAGATAAACGAACAAACGTTCTAACGAACATATATTCTTATACGGGAGGCAATTCAATCATGAAAGACACACTCAACGGAATCATTTTAGTCGGGATGCTCTTGGTCGGGATGTTCGCTTTTTATTTGGCTGGTGAAATGCGAGGGGAACCAAAAGTTGTCGATCCGGTCGTCACGTCAGAGCGGACGATTGAACAAGAGGTCGCGTACGTCGAAGCGGAATCGCTCGAAGCACAGATCATGGCAGAGCGTGAAGAGCATAACGAACGAAAAATGAAATGGTATGCCGCTGAGTGATTGTTCTTCATTGCGAACTATTCTTGAACTGTGTATCGTAACAAATGAATGCAATGAAAGGGAGTGGTGCGATGCGAGTCGTCATCTATTGCCGGGTATCGACGAACAAGTCTACCCAAGAGACATCACTCAGTCGGCAAGTCGAAGAATTACAGCAGCTGGCTTCGGGATTAGGGGCCGACGTCATAGATGTCATCACAGAGCAAGAGAGCGGTTATGAAGTCAATCGGCAAGGGCTACTTGATTTACTTGACCATGTATCCACTTCTCAGCTCGATGCTGTTCTCGTCACGGATGACAGTCGTTTAGGACGAGGGAATGCCAAGATTGCGATCTTGCATACTCTAATGAAGCATGACGTGCGATTGCTGACGATGCAGTCGACGTCGGACTATGTCGTTTCCGATGCCGAGAAGATGGTATTGGAGATTGTCAGTGTTGTCGAAGAGTATCAGCGTAAGATTCATAACGCTAAAATTTCTCGTGGGATGCGCCGTGCCGTCGCCAACGGATTTAACCCACAGCGCAATATTCAAAATAACGATCAAGGCGGGCGACATCGAATCGAAGTGCCGATTGAAGAGATTATTCAATTACGCGAGCGTGGCTTGACGTTTGCTGAGATTGCGGCGACCCTTCGAGGATTTGGTTATGAAGTCTCGAAAGCGACCGTCAATCGACGTTATCTCGAGCACCAGTCAGTAGCTGAAACTTGATTCTTCCTCTTTGATTTTGTAAAGTATAAGAACAAATTCACTAGAGAGGGGGCGAGTCAGATGTTAGCACCAGGACAATTGGAGCGAATCAATTTCCTCGCCAACAAAGCGAAGACAGAAGGACTGTCTCAAGACGAAATGAACGAGCAACAAGACTTGCGTCAAGAATATTTGAAGGCGTTTCGTCAATCGTTCAAATCACAAATGATGGGGATGAAAGTCGTCGACCCAGATGGGAACGACGTTACCCCAGAGAAGTTGAAAGAAGACCAAAAACGTTATCGCGGTGAGTGATCCCGAATGCACATCCTATTTCGTATAGGATGTGCATTTTTGTTATACACGAACACGCATCAGACGAACGGATTACACATTATTTCATGCAATAGAAGGAAACGATTTCATCAAATGTGTTATACTAATTAATTAGTTGTGACACACGATTGAGTGTGATAAAATATGACGGGTAGAAAACCTTCTTAACACAGAGAGGATGAAATTAGTGGAAACAACTACTAAAGAATTATTAGCGATTAACTCGATTCGGACGCTCTCAATTGATGCGGTCCAAAAAGCGAACTCTGGTCACCCAGGGATGCCGATGGGCGCTGCCCCAATGGCGTTTACACTTTGGACAGATAAAATGCGTCACAACCCGAAAAACCCGAACTGGTTCAACCGTGACCGTTTCGTGCTTTCAGCGGGTCATGGATCGATGCTCTTGTATTCGCTCCTTCACTTGTCTGGCTATGATTTGTCGATGGACGATTTGAAATCATTCCGTCAAATGGACTCGAAAACACCTGGTCACCCTGAGTACCGCCACACGGCTGGGGTAGATGCGACAACGGGCCCACTTGGACAAGGGATTGCGATGGCTGTCGGGATGGCCATGGCAGAGAAACACTTAGAAGCGACTTACAACCGCGACGAGTTCAACGTCGTTGACCACTACACGTTCGGCATTTGCGGTGATGGAGACTTGATGGAAGGTGTATCTGCTGAGGCGGCTTCTCTTGCAGGTCACTTGAAACTTGGTAAACTCGTCGTTCTTTACGATTCAAACGACATCTCTCTCGATGGCGACCTTCATAAGTCATTCTCTGAAAGCGTAGAAGACCGATTCAACGCTTACGGATGGCAAGTTATTCGTGTCGAAGACGGAACGGACATCGATTCAATCGCAAAAGCGATTGATGCTGCGAAAGCAGAGACGTCGAAGCCGACATTGATCGAAGTCAAAACGGTCATCGGATTCGGTTCACCGAACAAGTCGGGTAAATCGGCATCACACGGTGCGCCACTTGGAGACGCTGAAATCGAATTGACGAAACAGTTCTACAAATGGGAAGGCGAGTCATTCTACGTTCCAAACGAAGTATATGACTTATTCAACGAGAAAGTTGTCGAGCCTGGTGCGAAATATGAGTCAGACTGGAACGAACTCGTTGAAGCGTATAAAGCGGCACACCCTGAGCTCGGAGCACAGTTCGAGCGTGCGATGAACAATGAGCTTCCTGAAGGTTGGGATAGCGAGTTGCCGACATTCGAAATCGGTTCGAAAAAAGCAACACGTCAAACGAGCGGTGAAGTGTTAAACGCAATCGCAAAAGCAGTACCGACACTCTTCGGTGGGTCGGCTGACCTTGCCGGATCGAACAACTCGATGATCAAAGGTGCGGCAGACTTCGATGAAGATCCAGCTGGCCGTAACATCTGGTTCGGTGTTCGTGAGTTCGCGATGGCTGCAGCTGTGAACGGTATGGCCCTTCACGGTGGTGTCCTTCCTTACGGTGCGACGTTCTTCGTCTTCTCGGATTACCTCCGTCCTGCAGTCCGTCTCGCAGCACTTATGGGACTTCCATCGACGTTTATCTTGACGCACGACTCAATCGCAGTCGGTGAAGATGGCCCAACGCACGAGCCGGTCGAACATTTGATGAGCTTCCGCGCGATGCCGAACCTCTCTGTTCTTCGTCCTGCTGACGGCAAAGAAACGATTGCAGCTTGGAAACAAGCAGTGACATCGAAAACGACTCCTTCACTTCTCGTCTTGACTCGTCAAGCGTTACCAGAACTCGAAGGTACATCTATTGAAACGGCAGCAAAAGGAGCTTACGTCGTTGCAGGTGAATCGAAAGATGCAGACGTTCTCTTGCTCGGTACAGGTTCTGAAGTACACGTTCTCGTTGAAGCGCGTGAACAGCTCGCGTCAGAAGGTGTGAAAGCGGCAGTCGTCTCGATGCCATCATGGGAACTCTTCGAAGCGCAATCTGCAGAGTACAAAGAATCTGTTCTTCCATCTTCAGTCACGAAACGTGTATCACTTGAAGCGGGTGCGACACTTGGATGGTACAAATATGTAGGATTCGGTGGTAAAGTGCTCGGAATCGACAAGTTCGGAGCATCTGCACCTGGTGACCTCCTCATGAAAGAGTACGGCATGTCAGTCGACAACGTCGTCAATGCAGTAAAATCACTTTAATCTCAAGTTAGATTGTTGTGACGGCCAATTGTTTGGCCGTCACTTTTTTTCTGGACGACTAGCGAAGTTGTTCAATTTAGTGTATAGTAAAAAACGATGTTTCATATGGTAGAGGAGGTAAAGCCTTGAGTACATTATTCTGGATTCTTCTTGTCGTGGCAGCACTCATCGGGGGTATCGCGATTGGATTCTTTATCGCGCGTAAATACATGATGAACTACCTTGAACAGAACCCGCCAATCAATGAAGATATGATTCGTACGTTGATGATGCAGATGGGTCAAAAGCCATCACAGAAGAAAGTCAACCAAGTGATGCGCGCCATGAACGTGCAGATGAAAAACGAAAAGAAATCATAATCAATCACGAAAGCACTTCGGTTCCCGAAGTGCTTTTTTGTTTCCTCTTTTTGTTAGACAATCGAACAGACTTTCGCTACGATTAATAAATAATCTTCATCTAAAGACAAAGGGGGGCGTTTCACATTCGTGTATTCAAACAATTATCTTGGTTTTTGCGTCTTGAGTGGAAGACGTACGCGCTCGGCATCGTCTTACTGATCTTCGTGGCTGGTCTAGAACTGATTCCACCACGCATCATCGGACGGATTGTCGATGAGATCAACCGTGGTTCGCTTTCGTCCGACACACTCTGGCTATTATTAGGGGGACTTGCCGCTGTTGGAATTGGAAACTATATCGCCCGCTTCTTTTGGCGCTATTTTATCTTCGGCGCATCGATTCGTCTAGGAAGAATGCTTCGTAGCCAACTATATCGGCATTTCACAGATCTTGATCAGCGATTTTATAAAAAGTCACGGGTCGGTGATTTGATGGCCCATGCGACAAATGATGTACAAGCCGTATCGATGACGGCCGGTGCGGGGATTTTAACACTCGTCGATAGCGTGACACTTGGGACGTTCGTCATCATCACGATGATTACAACAATCAGTTGGAAATTGACGCTCGTTGCCTTACTACCGTTACCAATCATGGTCGCTTTGACGACGCGATATGGAAAGATGTTACATAGCCGATTCGGGGTCGCCCAAGCGGCATTTTCAGAATTGAATGACAAAGTGCAAGAAAGTGTCAGTGGCGTCCGTGTCTTAAAATCGACGGGGGAAGTCGGTCGGGACGTGGAATCGTTTGAGAATTTATCGAGTGAAGTCATGGCCAAAAACGTACGAGTCGCGAAGATTGATGCCTTATACGACCCGACCATCTTCGGAATTGTCGGATTGTCTTATATCCTTTCGGTCGGGTATGGAGCCGTCTTGATTGAACAAGGAGAATTGACGATTGGACAGATCGTCAGCTTCACAGCTTATTTGGCACTGTTGACATGGCCAATGTTAGCCTTTGGATGGTTGTTCAACATCGTGGAGCGTGGACGTGCGTCTTACGACCGGATTGAGCGGATGCTCGCCGTCAAACCTGAGATTCAAGACGACCGCATGGCTGCGACGACGCTCTCTCATTCAGAGGTGGAAGTTGATATTCGAAACTTCGCCTATGACGAGACCGTTGTGCTCCACAATGTTCATTTTCGGATTGAGCGTGGAAAAACCATCGGGATTGTCGGCAGAACAGGTGCAGGGAAGACAACGATTGTCCGTCTGTTGACACGTGAGTATGACGTGAAAGATGGAAAGATTAAAATCGGCGGGATCAACATCCGCCAAGTGAAAAAGTCACTTCTGATGGATAAGATTGCGGTCGTGCCGCAAGATCACTTCTTGTTCTCGGATTCGATTGCGAACAATATCGCGTTCGGAAGACCCGATGCGAGCATGGAAGAAATCATCGAAGCGGCTAAGGTCGCTGAGGTGCATGAAGATATCGTCCGTCTTCCGGAAGGCTATGCGACACTCGTCGGTGAACGCGGGGTCACATTATCAGGTGGCCAGAAACAGCGGATTTCCATCGCACGGGCGCTCATGACAGCGGCTGACGTCTTGATATTAGATGATGCGTTATCTGCGGTCGATGCGAAAACGGAAGAGTCGATTATCGAGCATTTTCGAGTCGGCAATCCGGACCAGGCGCGCGTCATCGTCGCCCATCGACTTTCCGCCGTGGAACATGCTGACGAGATTCTCGTGATTGAGGACGGAAATATCATTCAGCGAGGTCGTCATGAGGCATTGCTTCAGGAGACAGGCTGGTATCGAGAGACATATGATCGTCAGCAACTTGAAGCGATTGTAGAAGGGGGTGGACACGATGAAACATGATGTCCAAGAATGGCAAGTCATCAAGCGACTGCTCAGTTACGCGAAACGGTATGGTAAACCGCTCAGTGTCGCCTTCGTATTTCTCTTGATTGCGACAGGTGCAAAGTTGGCAGGGCCGTTTCTAATCAAAGTGTTCATCGATGAATTCGTCACACCGGGTGTCTATCCAACGAACTGGGTCATCGCTCTCTTCGCCGTCTATATGGTTCTTCACGTATCTGCAATCGTGTTTGATTATCTACAATCGATTTCGTTTCAAAAGATTGCGCTGAAGATTGTTCAAAATATTCGGATGGATATTTTCCGCCACGTCATGGGGATGCGGCTCGCTTATTTTGACCGTACACCAGCGGGCGTCCTTGTATCGCGTATTACGAACGATACGGAGGCGGTGAAAGAGCTCTATGTCGGAGTGATGAGTACGTTCGTTCAGTCCGCTGTTCAGTTGATCGGGACGTATATTTTCCTCTACATTTTAGAGCCGCCGCTCGCGACGATGGGGCTCATCTTGTTGCCTCTCTTTTGGCTCATCATTTGGGCGTATCGTCGTTTCTCGACGAAATATTTCGCACAAGTCCGGGATTTGTTGTCACAACTCAACGCCCAGTTGAACGAATCCATCAACGGGATGGGCATCATTCAACAATTTCGTCAAGAAGAGCGTCTCATCCGTCAGTTCGAAGAGACGAACGAAGCGCATCAGGAGGCACGATATCGGAACTTAAAACTCGATAGCATGTTGCTACGCCCAATCATCGAACTCCTTCTTGCCTTCTCCATCATCGGTCTGCTCGGCTATTATGGGGTGCTCTCCATGAGTGAACAGGTTCAGGTAGGGGTCGTGTATGCTTTCATCAGCTATATTGAACGTATTTTCCGTCCTGTACTCGATATCATGCAACGATTGAGCGAATTTCAACAAGCCGTCGTATCGGCGGATCGTGTCTTCAAAATTTTAGATACGGATGAACCGGCTCCAGGTAAACGGATGCCTGGTGAAGCGCGGATCACTGATGGGGAAGTTCGGTTCGAAGACGTGACGTTCAGTTACGACGGAGAAGTTGACGTGTTGAAACAAATTTCGTTCGTGGCGAAACCTGGTGAGACGGTAGCGCTCGTTGGTCATACTGGGAGTGGTAAAAGTTCAATCATCAATTTGTTGACCCGTTTTTACCCATATGAATCTGGTCGCATCACGATTGACGGGCAACCGCTCGAACAGTTCGAGGAGCAAGAGCTTCGTCATCAGGTCGGGCTTGTCCTACAAGACCCATTCTTATTCACCGGAACAATTGAAGAGAATTTGAAGCTGTTCAATCCGGACATCGATTCTGAGCGCGCGCGTGAAGCTGCTGAATTCGTCCAAGCGCATACGTTCATTGAAAAGTTGGATGCTGGCTATGGCCATGTCGTCGGAGAGCGTGGAGCGACGTTCTCAAGCGGGGAGCGTCAATTGCTCGCTTTTGCCCGTACGGTCGCACGTAATCCAAAGGTGCTTATTCTCGATGAAGCGACAAGCTCCATCGATACCGAAACAGAAGAGCGTGTACAGACTGCGCTCGATCGGATGCGTCGGGGTCGGACGACGATTGCAATCGCTCACCGCCTGTCGACGATTCAAGATGCAGATTTGATATTAGTCTTGCATCGCGGTGAAATCGTGGAACGCGGCAACCATCAACAGTTATTGAAACAAGACGGACTGTACAAAAAGATGTATGAATTGCAATCCGGACAACGTCTGATGTCTTGATTTGGAAAGGATACCTATTCAGGTGTCCTTTTTTCCATGGAAAAAGCTCGTCACACTAGGTGACGAGCCGTCAAGTTTCAAGAATGAAGTTTCTCTTTATTATGCTTTGATAGGACATGACGAGTGATTAGAGAGTCAAGTTCTTGGCTTACTGAAATGACTTCAGGTGAGGTCCAAGAATGCTTTGACGCGATTTTATACAGTTCATCACGTTTTTGTTCAATGGCCTGGTGTAGTGTATCTGCTGCGGTGACTGCCACGTTCGTTCCCCCATCATGTAAATTAGAATTTTGTGAACTGGAATATCCAAATCTTAGCACCTCCGTTTACAGATGACAAGTTTCATTTCCATTTCAAAAATTACAAAATGATGTTGAGGTTTGAAAGAAAAGATTCGAGCAATTTAAATAGGATTTCGCTATAATGGTCGTGAAAGGTGGAAATCGTCATGGAAGTCACATTATGGCTCGCATTTGGGGCGGGCGTCTTATCGTTCTTGTCACCATGTACGCTCCCGTTGTATCCGGTCTTTCTCTCGTATATCACTGGGGTTTCCGTATCTGAGTTAAAAAATGAAGGATTAAAACAGCGTACAGCTTGGTTCCACACATTTTCGTTCTTATTCGGTTTTTCGATTGTCTTTCTCGTGCTAGGGTTGTCGACTTCGTTGATCGCAGACGTCTTCATCCAATACAAGGACAGTCTACGCATGTTCGGCGCCATTTTGATTTTCGTGTTCGGCGTCTTTTTGGCGGGCTTATGGCAACCGCAATTTATGATGCGTGAAAAGAAAATGGATATCGGCGAACGAAAGAGCGGTTATTTTGGTACCGTATTAATTGGTATTGGATTTGCGGCCGGTTGGACACCGTGCACAGGTCCGATTTTAGCTGGTGTGATCGCACTAGCCGCCACGAACCCGAGTCAAGGGCTCGGCTATATGTTGGCGTATGTCATCGGATTTGCAATTCCATTTTTGGTGATGGTCGCATTCGTTGGCAAGATCAAGTACTTAGCACGCAACAGTGCAAAAGTGGCAAAAGTCGGAGGCTATTTGATGATGGTGTTCGGCGTACTATTATATTTTGACGGAATGAATCGGTTCGCTGCATGGATGAGCGAGCTTGTCGGATTCACCGGATTTTAAGGGGTTGACCGAGATGTCAATGTTATGGGGGTCGACTCTCGTCGCGTTGTTAATGGGTATCGTAGCGAGCTTTGTTCGTGTAAAAGCATCGGCAAAGCCGACGAATGCGAAGAAAATTTTAATCCCACCACTTGCGATGACGACCGGGATGATTCAGTTTTTGATTCCCGCGTTTCGCTTATCATGGGTCGAAGTGGCTGAGGCCCTTGCGGTCGGGCTCATCTTCAGTCTGTTTTTGATTAAGACATCAAACTTTGAAAAACGGGACGGCGAAGTGTATCTCTCACGATCGAAAGCATTTTTCGTGGTCGTGTTCGCACTCCTTGCCATCCGTACAGCAATGAAGGTTTGGGTCGGTCATGAGGTCGATATCTTCTCGACCGGCGGATTGTTTTATTTGATTGCTTGGGGGATGATTGTCCCGTGGCGAATCGCCATGTATCAAAAATATAAACGAATCGCAATCACGTAAAAATGGAGTGGCGTTGAGCCACTCCATTTTTTATTTAGTCTGCTTTCGTAGCGGCGACTTCGGTCTCCGCGTCGATTCCAGTGTTCGCCTTGACGAGGACGCGTTCATAGTTTCCTGCTGCTTCATCTGATTTCGTGACCAGTGTACCAATCACGGCAGCGATGAAACCGAGGGGGATTGATACAATCCCGGGATTGGATAGTGGGAATAGGGCTTCACCGACAAAGATGGCCGAACCGTCCGGAGCCCAAAGGTTCGGGCTGAGTGCGACTAGAATCAGTGAGGAGAACAAACCGACTACCATTCCCCAAATGGCGCCACCTGTATTAAAGCGTCTCCAGAAAATCGTAAAGAGAATCACAGGTAAGTTCGCACTCGCCGCAACGGCGAAGGCGAGCGAGACAAGAAACGCAACGTTCATCGACTGGGCGAAAAAAGCTAGTCCCATTGAGACGAGGGCGACCGCAACTGAAGCGATTCGCGCGGCTTTCACTTGTTCAGTTTCTGTCGCTTCCCCTTTACGAATGATATGTCCGTAGAAGTCATGGGCGAAGGCGGAAGCAGCTGACAGTACGAGTCCAGCGACAACGGCAAGAATTGTCGCGAACGCGATTGCGGCAACGAAAGCGAACAAGAGGTCACCACCGAGCACTTGCGCGAGAAGAGGGGCCGCCATGTTGCCGGCAGGGTTTGCGGCGAGAATGGCATCACGTCCGACGAATGCTGCGGCACCGAAACCTAGGAAAATGGTCAAGATATAAAATGCACCGATGATCCATGTCGCATAGACGACGGATTGCCGAGCAGTCGGTGCATCTTTGACGGTGAAGAAGCGAATCAGAATATGAGGGAGCCCTGCCGTACCGAGCACGAGCGCCATGTTTAATGAAATGGTATCGAGCGGTAGCTTGAACTTGTTCCCAGGGTTCAAGAAGTCACTTCCGAGTGGGGTCGCTTTACTGACTTCATTAAACATCGTCGTGACGGAGAAATCAAAACGAGCGAACACGAGAAATGAAATGATTGCCGTCCCAATCATCAGAAGTACGGCTTTCGTGATTTGTACCCAAGAAGTGGCCGTCATGCCACCGAAAACGACGTAGACTGTCATTAAGATTCCGACGACGACGACACTTGTCGTATAAGGGATTCCGAGTAACAGTTCAATCAAAGCACCCGCTCCGACGAGTTGCGCAATCATGTAAAAAATGGAGATGACAATCGCATTCATCGCTGCGACACCACGTACGCGAGGCTTGTTAAAACGTGCCGCAATCATGTCTGCCATCGTATATTTCCCAAGATTTCGCAATGGTTCGGCGACGAGATAGAGGACAACGAGATAGGCAACGAGGAAACCGATTGAATAGAAAAACCCATCGAATCCCGCAAGCGCGATCATACCTGCAATTCCGAGAAACGATGCGGCAGACATATAGTCGCCTGCAATGGCAAGACCGTTTTGAAATCCGGTCAATCCACCATCTGCCGTATAAAAATCGCTGGCAGTTTTTGTTTTTCTTGCTGCAAAGTATGTAATCACTAGCGTGAGTCCGACAATGGCGATAAAGAGGGCGATCGCGGTCCAATTCATGATCTCACCTCGTCTTTCAATTGTTCGACGAGTGCGTCAAAGCGACGGGCACGTCGACTATAAAGTACACAAAGTGTCCAAGTCATAATGAACTGGGAAAAGGCGAACGCCCAAGCCCAAGTGATGTCCCCGATGAGTGGTGTATTCAAGATCGTCGTATAGCTCGTCAGAATCGGGAGTGTGAAATAAAAGATGAGTGAGAAGATGATAGCTGGAACGATGAAGCGATTTTTTTCCTGCATTAACCGATGAAATGTCTCATGTTCGGTAATCATGTGGGCAGATTGATGGCTTGTTGTTTGTGAAACTTGTGTTACATCATGCATAATAGACCCTCCTTGACTGTAAGATAAATCCATTATGCGTTGTGAAAAACAATTCAGTCATTCCTTTTTTTCGTGTCGAAATGAAAGACGTTATATTAATATTGGTCATACCAATTTACTGTAAGCGTTTTCAATATTGTCTAATTCGTGAACGTTATTTCGATGTAATATAAAGCTCGAGAAAAGGTACTTTTGACCCATTAGGCGAATCGCACAATTCGACAAATAAAAAACTCTATCTGAATGAGATAGAGTCTACTGCTGAAAATAGTGTTCGTATGGCGTCCAATCAATCTGTTCTTCGGTTAGCGCTTTCTTTAAGAACTTGTGATCGCGCTTCGGTGTTGCGGCGATGTAACCCTTTACCACAAGTTCGGTCGTCATTTTTTTTGCACGCGATTCAAGCGCGAATTGACCGATTTTACCTGCGATTTTTCGGATCGCCACGTCGCGGAACAACTCGGGTACCGGTGTGACGAGACGATCTAATAGCGTCCGCGTCTCCGGAGTCCAGAGATGACGCGTTCTTTCTATATAATCATCTTCGATGTCAAGTAGGGAACGTCCATCTTCTTTTGGCATTCGTTTTAAAAACTTACGAAACATGAAGTACCCGCCAATCGTCATGAGTCCAATCATGACGAATCCCCAGAATACAATGAAATACATCATCAAGTTTTCTGGCATCGTCTTTCCCCCGTTCTATACATTCACTTGCTTTCATCGTTAGTATACAAAAAAGAATCCATTTGCAAAAGGCGTACGTCCCATTAGGATAGACGAACCGAATTGATTTCGTTAGAATAGATAGCGTTGCTACGAGAATAAGCATGAACTGAGACGAGAAAGGAAAGGTCTATCCTATATGAGCCAATTGAAACAGGAAGTCGAGAGACGTCGGATATTCGGCATTATCTCTCACCCGGATGCGGGGAAAACAACATTAACAGAAAAATTACTTTTGCACGGTGGTGCGATTCGCGAGGCAGGTACGGTCAAGGCGCGCAAAAACTCAAAACACGCAAAATCTGACTGGATGGAAATCGAGAAACAACGTGGGATCTCGGTCACATCGTCTGTCATGCAATTCATCTATCAAGAAAAGGTTGTATCGATCATGGATACACCAGGACACAACGACTTCGGTGAAGACACGTATCGCGTGTTGACATCAGTCGATAGCGCGGTCATGGTCATTGATGCTGCGAAAGGGATTGAAACACAGACGAAAAAACTATTCCAAGTTTGTCGGATGCGTGGGATTCCAATCTTCACATTTATGAACAAGTTGGATCGTCAGGCAAAAGATCCGCTTGAATTGATGGAAGAGCTCGAAGAAGTGTTAGGCATGCCTTCTGTCGCGATTACATGGCCAATCGGAAGTGGAATGCAGTTTGAAGGTGTCTACGACCGAATGAAAAATGAGGTCCACTTGTTCCGTGGGGAGAAGTCGACACTTCAACTGGGTGAGGACGGAGTGAACGATCCGATTCTCGCCGATCATTTGTCGGAAGAGAACTTGATGAACCTCCGCGATGAAATCGACCTTCTCGATGGAGCGGGGAACGAGATTAATGTCGATGCGATCCAGAGCGGTAAATTGACACCGGTATTTTTCGGAACAGCGCTCGTCGACTTTGGGGTGACTGCGTTCTTGAATCACTATTTAGAGATGTCTCCGGCTCCTGAGGCACGTAAGTCGAACGTCGGTCCAATCAATCCGACATCAGAAGACTTCAGTGGATTCGTCTTCAAGATTCAGGCGAACATGAATCCGGCACACCGCGATCGCATCGCCTTTGTACGCATCTGTTCAGGTGTGTTTGAGCGTGGGATGGATGTGACGCTCACTCGTACTGGGAAAAAGATAAAATTGAGCCAATCGACACAATTGATGGCGAACGATCGAGAAACAGTCGACCAAGCGTTTGCTGGTGATGTCATCGGGATCTATGATTCTGGGACGTATCAAATTGGAGATACCATCACCACATCGAAGCAGAAGATTGCGTTTGAGGCGCTGCCAACTTTCCCACCGGAATTGTTCATGCGCGTTTCGCCGGTCAACTCGCTCAAGTCGAAACACTTCCACAAAGGGGTAGAACAGCTTGCGCAAGAAGGGGCGATTCAAGTGTATCGCAACGAATATAACGAGATTTATCTCGGCGCGGTCGGACAACTTCAATTCGAGGTATTCGAATATCGTTTAAACAATGAATATGGCGTCGATATTCGAATGGAACCAGTCTCATATAGCGTTGCTCGTTGGGTCAAAGATAAAGAGTTGAAGGCATTGAAACCGTTCCAAGATTCACGGAACATGCTCGTTACAGACCGTTGGGAACGTCCGGTCTTCCTGTTCGCGAACGAGTTCACATATGAACGGTTCGCTGAGCGTCACGCAGATGACTTGACGCTTGTTGAGGCACTTGACGTCAACGAAGAGATCGGTACGGAAGAATAAGATGTAAACACCTCGTTTCTGAGGTGTTTTTTTGTTGTGAATTAAGTCATTTTAGTTTTGATAAGTTTTACTTATGACTAATTTGTGACGGAATGTATTTTACGTCACGCTATACTTGTATTATGATAAATATGTGAAAAGTAAGCGATTACGCATTGTCGTGTGGTCGGCGCTTTCAAAAAGGGGGAAATTGCAATGGAACAGACGAATGTTTTAGACGCCTTCGCATCTCGGACAAAGTTCGAAGCGAACGGGCAATCGTATGATTTTTATCGTTTGAAAAAATTGGAAGAAGAAGGATTGACGGACATCAGCCGTCTTCCGTATTCGATTCGCGTTCTTCTTGAATCGGTTCTCCGTCAACAAGACGGGCGTGCCATCACGAAAGAACATGTCGAGAACTTGGCAAAATGGGGCACTGCCGACGTCTCGAAAGACATTGACGTACCGTTCAAACCGGCACGTGTCGTACTTCAAGACTTCACGGGTGTACCGACGGTCGTAGACCTTGCTTCACTTCGTAAAGCGATGGCAGACCTCGGTGGAGACCCAAACAAAATCAACCCAGAAATTCCTGTCGATCTCGTCGTCGACCACTCAGTTCAAGTAGACGCATATGGTTTCGCTGGCGCATTGATGAAAAACATGGACATCGAATTTGAACGTAACGAAGAACGTTATAAGTTCTTACGTTGGGCTCAGACGGCATTTGACAACTATCGTGCCGTACCACCTGCAACGGGGATTGTTCACCAAGTAAACTTGGAGTACTTGGCATCTGTCGTCCTCGAGAAGAATGATGCAGAAGGTACAGTTGCTTATCCAGATTCACTCGTCGGAACGGATTCGCACACAACGATGATCAACGGACTCGGTGTTCTTGGCTGGGGTGTCGGCGGAATCGAGGCGGAAGCAAGCATGCTCGGTCAACCATCATACTTCCCAGTGCCAGACGTCGTCGGTGTCAAAATCATCGGTGAAGTAAACCCTGGTGTGACAGCGACAGATGTGGCGCTCGTCGTGACAGAGATGCTCCGTCATGAAAAAGTTGTCGGGAAATTCGTTGAATTCTTCGGACCGTCGCTCCACACGATGCCACTTTCAGACCGTGCGACGATTGCAAACATGGCGCCTGAATATGGTGCGACATGTGGATTCTTCCCGGTCGATACGGAAACATTGAACTACATGCGTACGACTGGTCGCTCTGAAGAGTTGATTTCACTCGTCGAAGAATACTCTAAAGCGAATGATCTCTTCTATTCACCAGATCAAGCTGATCCAACGTTCACAAAAGTGTTGACACTCGACTTGTCGAAAGTCCAGCCTTCACTTGCGGGTCCGAAACGTCCACAAGACCGAATCAACCTCTCAGACGTTCAAACATCGTTCATCGATAGCTTGAGTGCTCCTGCAGGAAACAGTGGCTTCGGACTTGACCGTTCTGAACTCGACAAAACGGCGACAGTCAAGTACGAGGACGGCGCAGTCGACATGAGTACGGGAGATGTTGCGATTGCAGCCATCACAAGCTGTACGAACACGTCGAACCCATACGTCATGGTCGGTGCTGGACTCGTTGCGAAGAAAGCCGTTGAACGTGGCTTAACCGTTCCGAAATACGTGAAGACATCACTCGCACCAGGTTCGAAAGTCGTAACGGACTACTTGGATAAGGCTGGTTTGACTTCTTACTTGGACGAACTTGGCTTCAACACGGTCGGATACGGCTGTACGACATGTATCGGAAACTCTGGTCCGCTTGACCGTGAAGTCGAAGATACGATCACAGAAAACGACTTGCTCGTGTCGTCAGTCCTCTCTGGTAACCGTAACTTTGAAGGGCGCGTTCACCCGCTCGTGAAGGCAAACTTCTTGGCATCACCACCGCTCGTCGTCGCTTACGCTCTTGCAGGGTCAGTCAACTTCGACATCATGAATGATTCGTTCGGTACAGACAAAGATGGAAATGAAGTATACTTCAAAGACATCTGGCCATCAAACGATGAAATCAAAATGGTTGTCCAAGACGTCGTATCACCAGAAGCATTCCGTAAAGAGTACGAAACGGTCTTCACTGGTAACGAGCGTTGGAACGCACTCGATGTTCCGGAAGGAAACTTGTATGACTTCTCAGATGAGTCGACATACATCCAAAACCCACCGTTCTTCGAACAACTCGAACCAGAAGCGGGCGAGGTTCATGCATTGAATGGCTTACGTGTCATCGGGAAGTTTGCGGATTCGGTTACGACCGACCACATCTCGCCAGCTGGATCATTCTCGAAGACGACACCAGCCGGTCAATACCTCCTTTCTAAAGGGGTAGAGCCAATCGACTTCAACTCATATGGTTCTCGCCGTGGTAACCATGAAGTCATGATGCGTGGTACGTTCGCAAACATTCGTATCCGCAACCAAGTTGCTCCAGGAACTGAAGGTGGCTTTACGACGTACTGGCCAACTGGTGAAATCATGCCAATGTATGATGCGGCTATGAAGTACAAGGAACAGGGAACAGGTCTTGTTGTCCTTGCAGGAAATGATTACGGAATGGGATCATCTCGTGACTGGGCAGCGAAAGGGACGAATCTTCTTGGAATCCGTGCGGTCATCGCACAAAGTTTCGAGCGGATTCACCGTTCGAACCTTGTCATGATGGGTGTGCTCCCGCTTCAGTTCTTAGACGGTGAATCGGCTGAATCACTCGGATTGACTGGTGAAGAAGCAATTGATATTCAAGTCGATGAGTCTGTACGTCCGCGCGATATCTTGAACGCAAAAGCGACACATGAAAACGGAACGGTGACAGAGTTCAAAGTCATCGCTCGTTTCGACTCTGAAGTTGAAATTGATTACTACCGTCACGGTGGAATCCTGCAAATGGTTCTCCGTAACAAATTGAAATAAGTGCTAGTCCATGACCTTCCTTTGAAAAAAGGAAGGTTTTTTTCATGAATATGCAATTTTAAGGTGAAAGTTTTAAAAGATTCGGGAACAGGAAGACAGGGAGGGGTGCGCTTATGGATAAAGAAGAGAAGCTCGGAAAGAGTTGGTGGAAACGATTGACGCAACAAAAAGAGGTGGAACCGGATCGAGAAATTGATATCACCCTTTCAGAATTGCGTCAGGCGATTCACGAATATGAACAGACACTGCCAAAAGGTGTGAATCGCACCGTCCTACTGGATGACTCGCAAGAAATCGACACCAAACGCTTGAAACATCACCTTTCGGGAATCCCGAAACAACGTTTCTTCATGTCAAAAGAGACGTTTCATATCGTACCGGAAGATGAACGCGACGTCATTTATGAAATGGATCAAGTGCAACGGGCACTCGATCTGTATATGGACCAGGAGAAGAAATTACCGTTACAAAAATTTCAGAACGCGCTTCAACTCGATTTGACCCGTTTACGAGAGGGGGGTTATTTAAAAACGTTGCCAAAAAGACCTTACTATGTGGTCGATGAAACATTGATTGTTTCACTGGAGCCCAAAGAAACAACTTGATGACAAGACACCTATCTATTGGACGGTAAACAATACATTTATGTACACATAGGGTTGTGACTTGTTTCAAAAGTATGTTAGGGTGGAAAACGTATATGAAAATAGAAAATTAAATAGGAGTGATTTTATGGAACGAAAAAGCCGTGTGACGACCGTATTCGTCGTATCTGCAATCATAACTGGCTTATTTACGATTTGGGGACTTTTCCCCGAGAGTTTATTAGGTAATGCCAGTCTATTAAACGTGACGAGTACGTTACAAGGCTGGCTCTCAAACGGGATGGGTTGGTTCTATCTCTTGAGCGCCACCGGGTTTTTACTGGTTGCCATCTTTTTAATCTTTTCAAGATATGGTTCGATTCGACTTGGAAAGGATACAGATCGTCCAGAATTTAGTTATTTATCATGGTTTGCCATGTTATTCAGTGCCGGGATGGGAATTGGACTCATCTTCTGGGGAGCGGCTGAACCGTTGCTCCACTTCCACTCACCACCATTCGCTTCACCTACACCTGAAGGAGATGCACGGACTGCTATGCGTTATGCATTTTTCCATTGGGGCTTCCATCCATGGGCGATTTACGCAATGATTGCGCTCGCCATCGCATATTCGACGTTTAGAAAAGGTCGTCCCGCGACGATTGGGGAGACGATCGGTTCGCTCGTCCATAACCGCTACGAACAACCCGTGAAGCAAACGGTCGATATCCTTGCGGTCATTGCGACGGCATTCGGGGTAGCGACTTCACTTGGTTTTGGTGCTCAACAAATTGCCGGTGGCCTTCATTACCTCATCCCTGGGGTACCGAACGCTTTCGTGACACAGTTGATCATCATTGCCGTCGTAACGGTGCTCTACATGATCAGTGCTTCGACAGGTCTTGACAAAGGAATTCGAATTTTAAGTAATACGAATATTTTCTTGGCAATTGTCCTACTTGTAGCGACGATGTTTGCGGGACCGACAGCTTTCATTTTCGACTTGTTCACACAAACGGTCGGAACTTATTTGCAGCAGCTCCCGAGCATGAGTTTCCGTACAGCCGCATTTGAACCCGTTGAACGTGAATGGGTGAACGGTTGGACTATCTTCTACTGGGCTTGGTGGATTTCTTGGTCACCATTCGTCGGAACGTTTATCGCACGTGTATCGAAAGGGCGTACGATTCGGGAATTTATCATCGGAATCTTACTTGTCCCGACATCATTCGGATTATTATGGTTCTCCGTCTTCGGCGGTTCGGCCATCTGGGCTGATTTGTTCGGAGGATATAGCTTAATTGATCAAGTAAACGAAATCGGTACTGAGGTCGGGCTGTTCGCACTGTTTGAAACGTTCGGTGGTTTTGGGACGCTACTCAGTGTAATCGCCATCTTCTTGATTTCGACATTCTTTATTACATCGGCCGACTCTGCGACATACGTCCTCGGTATGCTTACATCGAACGGGAAGCTCATCCCGCCGATGGGGATTAAAATGACTTGGGGAATCATCCAATCATCAATCGCAGCCGTATTGTTGTACGCTGGTGGATTAGATGCTCTACAAGCTGTTGCGATTCTCGCAGCCTTCCCATTCATCTTCGTGCTCATCTTTATGATGATTGCCTTATTCAAGGATCTTACCGACGAACCGGATGAACGAGATAAATGGCTAGAGATGCAAAAGAAAGATGAAGATAAACTAGGTTAATTCGAAAGGGTCTCAGATGAGGCCCTTTTTCGGTCAAAAATATTTTGCTTGTCCTTCTCGCTAGTGTAGGATAGTAAGTGAAGAAACGAGGAGGATAGGCTATGAAACAACAGATAAAAAAAAGGTTGAGCTGGGTGATATTGGCCGGCATCCTCATTGTCGGGGCATTACTCGCTTATAACTTCTATGTGCTCATGGATTTGAGCGGGGAAGAGGAAGAGAAAGTCGAACCATTCTACTCGAATGTCGTGATCGGATATCAAGAACGCAAACTTCCAAAAGAAGGCGAAGAGCTCGAAGAACGAGAGTACCTTGTCACATATGATGAGGACGGACATTTTGTATCTGAAGTCGTGACGGGTCCAAATGTTGGCGCGAAAGCAGAATGGGATGGAGAGACCTACTTAGAGTTCAATCCGGACGGAGAAGAAGTTCTTCGACAGGAGACGAACTCCGGAGCAGTCGCACCTCATCCATTCTTGTCACGTGCAACGAACGAACAGATTCGTAAATGGCTCGATGACGGGACGCTTGGTTCAAGTGAAGGCGAAACCGATTTGGTCGGACGTACCGCGCAAGCGTATGTGAAATCAGAATCGGCTGAGACCGTTCCGGAAGAGTGGATTGAAAACTATCCATCGATTTTTAGTGAAGAAGAAAATAAAGAGACTGTCACATATTATGTCGATGCGCATGAACGAATCTTGCTCGCGGCAGAATCGCGGAATAACGGAAAGTTATTCCATTCGATTCGGATGACATCGTTTGAATCAAGATAATCCGATGGGGAGCAGACATGATGTCGGCTCCCTTGTCGTCTGAAAGGGAGAACAAGATGAAACAAATTCAAGTGGAACAAGTTCAAACGGACTTGACGAACTGGGAAGCTGGAGAAAAAGTAAACGAGGCGGCATTGTTATCTTACGCACATTGGTCTCGTGCGACTCAGCACCAAGAAGAATTAATTCGTTCCTTGCGGCTGCTCGCAACACATCGGCTCAAACAAAAGGAAACGATGGACCCGTTACTCAACCGCTGGGTAAAAGAGTTGGAGGCGATGAACGCACTTCCTCCAGAGCTTCGTCTGTTTCAACTGAATGAGCAGTTGCGTCGTTCGAAACAGGCGCTTCAAATTGACTGGCCCACCTTACGAGAGGCCGATTACGCCTCAATGAAGGTTCAAATCTTAACAGAGTACGAGTCAAAAACGTCAGCGTTACTCGATCAACTTGACCAACTCCATGATGAGGTGGAGGCTGCGAAGTCTGATTTGCGTGATTCTGAATGGCGCGGACAGCTGGAGAACCTGTTTGAAGCGATCATCGAAGCGATGCAAGAAGTCGCATCTCTTGAAGATGATACTGCCTCCTTGCTCGCATCCATGCAGGGGAACTATTTCAGTCGTGAAGCGTTTCATCGTTTCGGGGAGCGCGTTTCCCTTGTGAAAGAACGACTACACACGATTTGTGAGCTACTACCAGACCGTCCGAGCGAGACACGCTCGAGCGCGATTGAGTCACTTGAAGACATGATTGGGCTCGATGACATCAAAGCACGTGTAAAAGCGTGGTATCGCTTTCTCCTTTTCCAAAAAGAACGAGAGAAAGCCGGCTTTTCTTCAAAACATCAACCATCCCTTCATCTCGTCTTCACAGGGAATCCAGGAACCGGCAAGACGACATTAGCGAGACTCATGGCTGAGATTTACTTTGAACTCGGCTTATTAGGACGCCCAGACCTTGTCGAGGCAGATCGTTCGAGTCTTGTCGGTGCCTATGTTGGACAAACGGAAGAACAGGTAATGAATAAGGTGAAAGAGGCGGAAGGTGGTGTCTTATTCATCGATGAGGCATATGCATTGAAGCGTCAAGATGCGAGTGGTAGTGATTACGGACAAGCGGCCATCGATACGCTTGTCGCCGCAATGACGAGTGGCGAATATGCAGGCAAGTTCGTCGTCATTCTAGCTGGTTATCCAGAAGAAATGCGCCATTTCCTCTTAGCTAACCCTGGTTTACGATCACGATTCCCTGAGTCGAATCACTATGAGTTACCGAACTACCGTGACGAAGAATTGGTCGCCATCGGTGAGAAAGTGGCACAAGAGAATAATTACGTGCTGACGGAAGAGGCAAAGCGATCACTTCTTACTCGAATCGATAGAGAACGAGTCGATTCGACGTTCGGAAATGCTCGGACTGTCCATAACATTTTACTTGATGCGATGTTTAAGAAGGGTTCCCGCTTCGGTGCGGACGCTCCGTTAGACGAGATGGCGCTCTTGACTGAAGAAGACTTTGATCAGCCAGAAGATGAATCGAGTCCGACATCGTTAGATGACCTGGTCGGCATGAAAGAAGCGAAAGCACAACTGGCTGAAATCGAAGCGCTCGTCCAGATTCAAAAGAAGCGGAAGGCGCTCGGTTTGAAGACGGCGCCCGTCCAACTCCATATGACACTTACCGGAAACAGTGGTACCGGAAAAACGACATTTGCCTATTTATATGCACAGATGTTGAAACGGACAGGATATTTGAAGCGAGGCCATGTCAATGTCGTCAGTCGTGCAGATTTGGTCAGTGGCTATGTGGGGCAGACAGCTCAAAAAACGAAAGCGGCAATTCGTGACGCTCTTGGCGGTGTCTTACTCATTGACGAGGCCTATAGTTTGAACGGTGGGGCGAACGACTATGGGCGGGAAGCGATTGATACACTCGTTGACGAAATGCCGAAACATGGCGAGAATCTTGTCGTCGTCCTTGCCGGTTACGAAGGACCGATGCGCCGGTTGATTGAATCCAACCCAGGACTCAGCAGCAGAATGAAACGGACGATTCACTTTGCTGACTATACGCAAGAACAGTTAGTGGACATCGCAAAAAACTACGCAAGTCAGTTCGGCTATGTGATGGAAGAGGATGCGCTTGAGGCATTGGCTACTCGTTTAGGTGACATCAAACATGCGAACGCGCGCACCGCTCTATCTGTTATCGATGAATCGATCGCTCGTCAGTCCTATCGTTTAGTGTCGACGGAGGATAAGAATGTGTCACTCCAGCAATTATTAGTAGTAGATATTAAGAGTAAGTTATAATATACTTGTCGTAGGAAAGAAGGATGATTCAATGCACACGGTTCAAATCCCAGTAAGGTATCAAGAGACGGACATGATGGGCATCGTCTATCATGCCAACTATTTAGTTTATTTAGAGATTGCGCGCACGGAATTGTTACGACAACTAGGTGTCGAGTATAAAGATATGGAAGAAGCGGGATTTGTCTCTCCCGTGACAAATGTATCCATGGACTATAAGCGTAGCGTGACGTATGGTGATACGGTTCATGTTCGTGTATGGGTCGATCAATATTCAAAAATCAGAACGATTTACGGCTATGAGTTGACGAATCAACATGGAGAACTTGTTGGCACAGCGACTACAACGCATGTCGTCGTCAAACGAGGCGACTTCAAACCGATTCGACTTGATCGAGAGTTCCCGAAATGGCATGAAATGTATTTGAACGTCATGAACCCTGTCTAAGAATCTTCTGTCTTCGTACCGTCAGTGTGGTATCATATCTTGACGGTACTTTTTGTTATCTAGAAAGGGGAAGATCGCATGCGTTTTCCATCGATTTTGATGGTTTGCGGCGCCTTGACGTTCATGTTAGCCGGTTGTACAACAAACGAGCAAGTTGAACCGAAAGAACCAACAACACAGTCATCAACAATAGATGAACAAGAGACAGAACCAAATGAACCGACTTCGGATCGTGAAGATGAGACAGTCACCGAGTCACCTTCTGAGGAGGAGACGTCGGACGAGTCTGAACAGCCGACCGAACCAGTAGAGGAAGAACCTGTGGCACCTAGTCAACCGATTGAAACGGATGGTGTGGCCAATTTGGAATTAGATGAATTGATTCTTGTAAACAAGCAAATTGCATTGCCTGCCGACTATCAGCCGAGTGATTTGGTAGAGGCGAACATTGATTTTGTCGACTCGACAGTCGGTGAACGTCGAATGTTACGTAAAGAAGCTGCTCAGGCGATTGAAGGTCTAATGAAAGGTGCAAAAGCAGCAGGAATTGATTTGAAAGGGACGAGTGCGTTTCGTTCATACGCCTATCAAGTCAATCTCTTCAATGCTTATGTCGAACGAGATGGCAAAGAGCAAGCCATGAAATATTCCGCACCACCAGGTCATTCTGAACATCAAACAGGACTTGCGATTGACGTATCGAGCGCCTCAGTCAACTATCAACTGACTCAAAGTCTCGGTGAAACGGTTGAAGGAAAATGGCTAGCCGATCATGCTCACGAGTATGGTTTTATCATCCGTTACCAAAAAGAGTTTGAGGATGAGACCGGGTATATGTACGAACCATGGCATTTACGTTATATCGGTATGGAGCATGCGAAACAGGTACATGCATTGAATCAGCCATATGATCGCTATATTGCGGAATTTATGAAATAAGGGGAATTGCGATGCCATATGTGACAGAAATCATGATTATTATTTTAAGTTATCTACTTGGTGCCATTCCGTTTGCCCTCATCATCGGCAAGCTCGGCTATCGCGTAGACGTTCGAGAACATGGGAGCGGCAATCTAGGAACGACGAACACGTTTCGCGTATTAGGTAAGAAGGCAGGAATCCTCGTTTTGCTCGGTGACATGGGGAAAGGTCTTGTCGCTGCATTGCTGCCTCTACTATTCGGAAGCGAGATGAGCCTGCTTCTTGCCGGAATCCCGGCAGTGATTGGACACTCTTATCCAGTCTTTGCGAAATTCAAAGGTGGAAAATCGGTTGCGACGAGCGGTGGAGTTTTGTTGGCAGCCTTCCCTTGGTTCTTCTTTGTCGTCGTCGGTACATTTATCGTGACGCTCCTCACCTCGCGCATGGTATCCCTCTCCTCGATGGCTGCCGCCGTGGTGGGACTGGTGACAGCAACGACTTATAGCATCGTGACGAAAGATTGGTTACCGCTGATCGTCATCGTGCCACTCGCATTGTTCATTATTATTAAGCATCGTACCAACTGGCAACGTATTCGTGCTGGAAAAGAACCAAAAGTTCCACTGTTTCAACACAAGCCGAAATCATGACGCATGCAGGTACGTCCGTTTAGGGCGTGCCTTTTTTGTGTATTGTCGTTGATTTACACAAAAAAGAAACAAAAACATGTTGGATTTGCTCGTTCTTTACTTTCAATTTACGTTAAATTTACATGCGTTCGTTACACTAGAAAAGGAAAGATTATTGTGGAGGAGGCAGGGACGTGTCTTTAATCGGTGAAGAGCGTAAACAGAAAATTGTAGAATGGATCGAACGAGAAGGCAAAGTAAAGACGAGTGAGTTGATCGAGCGCTTGAACGTATCGGGGGAGTCGATTCGCCGTTATTTAGAAGAGCTAGAAAAAGAGCATCGAATCAAACGTGTATACGGGGGAGCGGTCCTTCATCAGAGCATGTCCTTTCAGCCCATCGTGATTGCGAACATGGATGGAATTCGTCGGATCGCCTATACCGCATTTCAGTTGATTCCAGATGATACATTATTATATATAGGACACGGGGTTGCGGCAGAGCAAGTGGCATCCCGGTTGCGTGGTCGCAATGTGACGGTCGTGACGCCATCGTTGACGGTGGCGAAGGCGTTGTTTGAACAGCGGGCGAAAGGTGTGCTTGGTGGCGAAATTCAGCTATTAGGTGGTACAATCGACCCGAAACATCTCGTGACGACAGGTGAGCAGGTCCTGACGCAACTACAGACATACATGTTCGACCTTGCCATTTTGTCCGTCGAAGGGGTCGACGCATCACTAGGTTTAACATGTGACGCTTTCGGCCTCGCCAGTATTACCCAGTCGGTGATGTCACAAAGTCGCGAGACGTTCTTACTAACGGACCATACCCAACTAAATCAACAAAAACGGTATCGCGTCTGTGATTTTTCGAAGGTGACGGCGATTATCTCTGATTTTCCGGAGCCTCAAGATTTCAAAGGCGTCTTAGCCGAACATGGTGTGGACTGGAAGTTCGCACCGTAAAGGGAGCGATTGAATGAATGTAGAAGTGATTGTCACTACACTAACGGAAGCTATTCAGGCTGAGCAACTCGGTGCAAAACGACTCGAACTGATTGCGGATATGGAAAACGGGGGCATCACACCAAGTTTTGGAACGATTCGAAATGTGGTCGAACATGTGTCGATTCCGGTGCATGTGATGATAAGGCCCCATACACATTCGTTCCATTTCAATGAGGATGATGTCGAGACTATGCTTGCGGATATCGGTCTATGCCGTGAGCTCGGTGTCGATGGAATCGTATTCGGTGCCTTGACACAGGATGGAGCGATTGACGAGCGGATCTTAGGGGAAGTCATCAAGCACAAAGGGGAAATGACGCTCACGTTCCACCGTGCCTTCGATGCATCACGTGATGTCTTTGAAGCGATGGACGTGTTGAATGAATATCCGGAAGTAGATATTCTCCTTACTTCAGGCGGTGCCAAAACTGCACTAGAAGGAATCGAAACCTTGATAGCCTTGAAGGAACAGGCCGAGATCACAATTTTGCCTGGTGCAGGGATCACGGTGGAAACGTTACCGATTCTTCGAGAACGTCTTGACGTAGCGATGGTACACATAGGAAATGGCGTACGAACGAATGGACAGCTCGATGAAGGAAAGTTCAAACAACTTCTTGGATGAGCCAAGGCGGAAAACAGTCGGAAGACTGTTTTTTTGCTATAATGAGAGAAAACAATAAATGTAGGTGAATTCATGCAATCTTCCGTTTACAAACAATATGCGCTACGAATGCTATCAGGAAAGTGGGGCATATCATTACTCGTTGTCTTAACTGTCATGGTCATTCAAGCGATGATCACGACCCGACTTGATCTCTCGGCGAACGACCCCGAAGTCCTTTTGACATCGGTGGCGCTTCTTTACGGGGCGACGGTTCTTCTCGCACCTATCGAGCTCGGGAAAAATTGGGTGTTTCTCCAGGTGGCGAAAGATGAAAAGCCAACGTTCGGATTGTTGATTGAATCGTTCGGGTCACTTAAAGACTATTCACGTGCCGTGGTCTATTATGCGGTATTCTATTTAGGTCTAAACGTGTTGATGCTCTTCTTGATCGTACCTGGTGTCTGGTTCTATTTGACGTATCGGATTGTACCGTTCATTATGCGAGATAATCCTGACCTATCAGCGTTCCAGGCAATGAGAAAGAGCCGACAGATGATGAAGGGTCACAAACGGACGATGTTGAAGCTCTTTGCGAGTTTTATCGGATGGTATGCGCTCGTCCTTCTTACTGGAGGGCTGGCTTATATCTTTGTCACACCGTATCTTCAAACGGCGATTTCTGCACTCTATTTGGAGCTAAATGCCTCCTATCAAGCAAAACAACCGGTCGGATAATCCGACCGGTTGTTTTATGTTCCATGCTGATCTGACTTTTTAGGGTTTGGGGCGTCTTCAAAATCTTGTTTTTCCTCTTCCGACGCATCCGCATGCCATTTTTTCGCTTGCTCGGTGGCAATGGGAATCGCTTTCGTCTCAGAGTAGCCTTGCGCGAGTAATGCGTTCGCGATATCAATGGCTTTCTTTTTTACAAGTGGATCGAAGTTTTTCAGTGATTCTGGATAGTCTTTCATATTCCATGGCACGAAAATCGCCTCCTTCATTCCTACTAATTCCACAAACGTCCGGTTTCAAACGTCTTGATGGAGATAATACTCGATCAGTGCTTGTGTGCCATTTTCTCCGTACCCGTTCTCTTCCAGAATCGAATACAGGCGATGTGCGAGCTCAAGACCTGGTAATGTCACTTGTAGCTCGTGTGCACTCTCGATGGCAAGGGTCATGTCTTTGATAAAGTGTTTGATGAAGAAGCCAGGGGCGTAATCTTCCACAATCATGCGTGGAACCAAGTTTTCAAGTGTCCAGCTACCGGCTGCCCCGCCACGAATCGTACGAACGAGCGCCTCTGGGTCAATTCCAGCTCGTTTACTGAACGCTAGCATTTCGGCATTCCCCATCATGATGCCGGCAATGGCGATTTGATTGGCAAGTTTCGCATATTGACCGCTCCCTGCGTACCCCATTCGTTCAATCGATTGTCCCATCGCTTCAAATAAAGGCTTCGCTTTATTGAATGCGAATTCACCCCCACCGACTAAAATCGACAGCGTTCCATTTTTGGCTCCGACATCGCCTCCCGTGACCGGAGCGTCAAGTGGGAGGAGACTCCGCTCAATGGCAGTCTCGGCAATTCGTTCAGCCAGTTTCGGTGAGGACGTCGTCATGTCGATCAATAATGTACCTGGTTCTGCCGAATCAAGAATGTTCCCTTCGCCAAAATAGATGGATTCGACATCGGACGGATAGCCGACAATCGTGATGATGGCATCGGCGTCTCGGCAAACGTCCTGTACCGCATCACACCATGTCACACCTTCCTCTAACAATGCGGCTGCCTTCTCTTTCGTCCGTGTGTATGCTTGCACTTCAAATCCGTGTTTCATCAAGTTACGTACCATCGATTGGCCCATGACCCCGAGCCCGATAAATCCGATTGTTTTCATGTGGCTTGTCCCCCTAATAATTGTTGTGAAACGAGTCGCTGATATAGTGCGTTCTCCGTTAAAAGTTGCTCATGTTTCCCGATTCCGCTGATTTGTCCGTCTTCTAAGACGACAATTTGGTCAGCATGTCTGACAGTCGAGAGTCGATGGGCAATCACAAGTGTCGTTCGTCCGACCATCAGGCGGTCTAACGCTTCTTGGACCACGCGTTCTGATTCAGAATCTAGACTTGATGTTGCCTCGTCGAGCAATAAAATCTGTGGATTTCGTAACAATGCTCGCGCGATAGCAAGTCGTTGTCGCTGCCCACCAGACAAACGGATACCTCGCTCACCAATCTCCGTATCGAGCTGTTCTGGCATCGTTTCAATGAACGACCATGCGTTGGCCATCTCACAGGCTTCTTTGATTTCATCATCGCTCGCTTCATGTCGAAGTCCGTACACAATGTTTGTCCGTACAGATCCTGAGAGGACGGGTGAATCTTGAGCGACATACCCGATGATTTGACGCCATGTGTCACGCCCGTATGTTTGAATCTCCCGATTTCCATATCGAATCGTTCCTGCCGTCGGTAAATAGAACTGTTCGACAAGTGAGAAAAGTGTCGTTTTCCCGGCACCACTTCGTCCGACGATGGCGGTTGTCGCCCCTGGTGAAACTTGAAGTGTCAATCCTTGGAGGACGGGTTCAGTGCCATAATGGAAAGCAACGTCTTCAAATGAGAGTGCCGTCTGATGAATCATTTCTTCATGTGTGCTGTATGGTTCGGGACGGACTTCGAGCAACTCAGCAATCCGTTCCGTTGCTCCACGCGCCTTTTGAAGTCTCGTCAAGAATTCACTCATCGTGATGAGGGGCGTGATGATTTGGAAGAGATAGAGCATGAAGGCGAGTAGTTCGCCCGTTGATAAAGCTCCGGTCGAGACTCGATATGCGCCGAACCCGAGGATGGCAATCAACATCCCGGTCAAGGTCACATTGAGAAGGGGAATAAGGATTGCTTGAATTCGTCCTTCCTTCACCCCGTAATTGAACAGTGTCTCGATTTTTGCTTTGCCGCTTTTCACTTCCATCTGTTCCGTCGCTTGTGATTTGACGAGGCGGATTTCACCGAGCAGTTCGGCGAAGAAGCCGGAAAGATTTCCGAGTTCTTGTTGTGTCTCTTTTGCGATAATCCGAAGCTTCCGTCCGAGCGGTATGACAATGATGAGTGTGGTCGGAACAGAGAACAAGATGACGAGTGTCATTTGCCAATCGAGTGTGAACAAGATGGCGACGGCGCCGATGACCGAGACGAGAGAGGTCAACAACCTGACACTTTGTTCGGATAACAACTGTTGAAGCGTCGTCGTATCATTGTTCAACCGAGACACCAGTTCCCCCGACTTGATGCCGTCATAGAATGGAATCGGCAGTTTGACGAGATGGTCCCACAAGGTCGTGCGTAAATTGGCAACGACCCGTTGCCCCACAATATGTAACCAATAAATCGAAACGGCACTCGTGATGACCTGAATCAAAAATGCGATGACGAAATAGATGATCCATTCAGGTGTCAATAAGTCGCTGCTCCACCGGTCGACCACACGCTGCAAGATGAGCGGAATGGCCAGTGAGGCGACGGCTTGAAGGAGCGAGATGAGAATGGCTCCGACAAATAGCCTTTTCGGAGGATTCGCGATTTTGAATAATTGAAAAAAAGTTTGCCATGTTGATGATTTCATGTTGGAAGTCCTCCTCTCCTCTTACTTTCGCTGTTTCAAAAACGGGTGTCAAGACGTCGAATCATACGAATGACTCATGCTAGAATAGGAAAGAGAGGTGATACGTGATGAAATGGATTCACACGGCCGATTGGCATCTAGGAAAGATTGTCCACGGTCGACATATGACAGAAGATCAACGGAATATTTTGTTCCATTCATTTTTACAAATCGTAGATGAAGAGCGACCCGATGCGGTCATCATCGCAGGGGATTTATATGACCGTGCCGTCCCTCCCGTCGATGCGGTCGATTTACTCGATGAGATGTGGCGAGAGCTCGTCTTGAACCGTGGAATCCCGGTCGTTGCCATCGCCGGAAACCATGATTCGGCAGAACGTCTCGAATATAGTTCGAAGTTATTGAGACAAGTGGGTCTTCACATCGTTGGGAAACTCGACCCGACATCTGGTCCCCTCGATGTCGCAGGGATCCCATTTTATCCGATTCCATTCCTTGAGCCGGCTCGCGTACGGCATATTCTCGGTATCGACTCGATTCGAACGCATCACGATGCACTGGAGGCAGTCATTGAAGCATACGGTACAATCGAAAAAGATGCGGTTACAATCGGTCACAGTTTTGTCGCGGGAGGACTGGAGACGGATTCAGAACGTCAACTATCTGTTGGCACTGCAGGACAGGTCGCAAAAGGGTTATATGAGCCTTTTTCGTATACGGCATTAGGTCATCTACATAATCGTGATGCGATTCAATCAGAAAGAATTGCATATAGTGGGTCGCTCATGAAATATTCGTTTTCCGAGGTCAATCATGAAAAATCCATCGATGTTCTGGAATGGAACGGTCAATGGACACGTCGTCGCCGTGCCTTGACACCAGAGCGGGATATGCGACAACTCACCGGAACATTGAACGAACTCCTTGCCCCAACTTATTATCAGCAACAAAAGACAGATGACTACCTTAAAATTGTATTGACCGATGATACGGCGCTTCATGATCCGATGGCGAAACTTCGGACTGTCTATCCGAATATTCTTCATCTTGAATTGGAACTGTTACGTCGCCAGGAGCAGACATCCACGTTTGAACGCGAGACGCTCGAAAGACAGTCAGTAGAAGAGGTATATCTCCAATTTTTTGAGGCCGTACATGATCGCACTGCCTCAGATGCCGTGAAGCAAATGATAGAAGAAGGTGATGTCTAATGAGACCGGTTGAATTGATGATTCAAGCTTTTGGACCGTATGCAGAACGTGAAACGATTGACTTCACCCAGTTGGTTGGTCGCTCGATGTTTGTCGTAAGCGGTCGGACGGGCGCCGGGAAGACGACCATTTTTGATGCGATGACGTTCGCCCTTTATGGTCGGGCGAGTGGGTCGCTTCGAAATGCTAGTGACTTCAGAAGCCAGTATGCACAACCTGAGTTGAAGACGGAAGTAGATTTTTCGTTCACGATTCGAGGTGACCGCTATCGGATCGTAAGACAGCCGCAACAACCTCATCCGAAAAATAAGACGCCAATTCCGCACGAGGCCATCCTCTATGAATGGGAGGACGGTTGGAAGCCGCTGGCGACGAAGGTGAACGAGATACAAGAACGAATCGAATCGATTTTACAACTATCGTATGAACAGTTCAGTCAAATCTTGTTGCTCCCTCAAAACCAATTTAGACAATTACTCGACTCGAACTCGAATGAAAAACAACAAATCCTCCAATCCATTTTCAAAACTGAGGCATATCGTACGTTCCAGGAAAAGTGGGGTGAACGCTATAGCGCGTATCGAAAACAAGTGGAATGGGCGGTCGAGCGGACGCGACTCAAGTTATTAGAGCTCGAAGATGAAGCAATCGAAGAGGTGTCGACCCAGTCCATCGAGGAGATTCAACGTTGGCTTGACGAGCGTGAAGAATATCTGATGACAACATGTGATACGGCCAAAACCCAGAAACAACTGTATGCGACAGCACTGGAAGAGGCAAGAGAAGCGCTTGAGAAAGCAAAATCACTCGTCACGCTGTTCAAGGAGCGAGAAGAAACCGATCGAGCACTTGCAATCTTTTTAAACGGTGAATCGATTCGAAATGAGACACGTGAACTGCTAACAAATTTAGAGGTGGCGGCAAACATTCGTCCAGTCTTTGAACGGTTACAGGAGTTAGAGCAACTCGTGCGTCGGTTGACGATGGAAGAACAGACCTCCTCGACAAAATTAGAGCACTTGCAATCCTCTCAATCAAAGTTAATGGAGCAACAATCAACGATTGAAACGGACAAAGAAGAAGTCATCTCTCTTAAGGAGCGACTTCGGATCGTCGATGAGATGATGCCAAGAATCAAGGAGCGCGCCACACTCGTGACCCTTCGTGACCGATTGATGAATCGTGCAAAAGAATTGGCCATGTTTTCAAAAGAAGTTCGGTTACAAGAACTTCAAGAAAGAGAACAGCGATTGGTCGACAGCATAAAGTCTGAACCTAGCGAACGAGCAGTCGACGCCGAGCGTCATGTCGACCGATTGGTGCATCTGGCCTCTCTTGAAACAAAGGCACGTGAGTTATCGAAACAACTCGACGAATGTGAACGAACGGGCAAAGACGTTCAACGACAGTACGTGACCCAACAAGAAGTGGTCACCACGTTTACACAGCAAGAACAATTAATACTAGCGAAACAACTGAGCGAGACGCTTGTAGACGGTGAGCCATGCCCGGTATGCGGTTCTCGTCATCATGATATCCCACAACACGAAGAAACCGTTACGAACATCGCGGAGCGGGATGCGGCCGTGGCACGTCTTGATGATTTGTCCACACGATTAATCGAAGCGAGGGCGGATTATCGTTCGCTTCATCAACAACTTGAAGCAGTCCGACAAGAACTAGATCAAGCTTCCAAAGACATTCAATTCAATGGCGATGTCACAGAAGTACTCAATAAGTGGCGAACACGTGCAGAGCTATTGCAACGGGAAGAACGAATGCATCAAGAGAACGAACGGACACTTCGCCAACTGTCAGCAGAAATCCGACAGTTAGAGCAAGAGCAACGTCAACAGTTCGAAGAGCGGGAGCGTGTCGTATCCGAACTTGAAATGACGCAACAAAGTCTGTACGCACTCGGTCAAAGTGAAGAAACGACATTCGATGCGTTGCAGCGCGAGCGAGCCGACCTTGAGCACCGCATCTCGATGTTGATGAAACAAGTCGAAGCGTACGACCTTGAGTTTGAGACGGTGAAAAAAGCACTTTGGAAAGAGGAAGAACGACTGTCATTGATCCGTGAACAGTTGACTGAAGCATCGAAGCAGTATGATGCCCAGCAGACCATTTGGGTCAATCAGCTAGAAGCATCACATCTGACGCGTGAACGCTATGAATCATACGCCAATCAAATCGACAAACGGACAATGATTCGTGAACAGTTGCAACGTGAGGAGGAAGAAGGTGTTCGACTCCGACACCATAAACAGATGATTGAAGAAAAACTGAAGAATCAGGAGCGACCAGACCTGCATGAGATGGAGATGAAAGTGAAGGAAGTGGCTGAATGCAGTGAGCAGGCGTCGAAACAGCTGATCACAGCCCAAGATGCCTTGTCTCGACATAGACACGTCATCTCGGAATGGAATACCCTTCGCGAACAGACGGCGCAAGAAGAGCAGAAATTAGAGACAATCAAATTGATTGCGGATACGGGGAAGGGAATCAACCCACAGAAAATGACGTTTGAGACATATGTTCAAACCGCCTTTTTTGATCAGATCCTTCATGCGGCCAACATTCATTTGGATCAGATGACGAGCGGTCAGTTCCGGCTTGAGCGGAAAGTCGAGACGGCGAAAGGGAATGCCAAATCTGGTCTTGAGCTTCTCGTCTTTGATGCCTATACCGGACAATCGCGTCGTGTACAAAATTTATCTGGCGGTGAAGGGTTTAAGGCGTCGTTGTCACTCGCTCTTGGACTTGCGGAGGTGGTCCAACAGCTGAGTGGGGGCATCAGTCTTGAAACGATGCTCATCGATGAAGGATTCGGTACGCTCGATGCCGAATCTCTAGACCAGGCGATTGAATTATTGATGTCTTTACAGGCGACCGGTCGGCTCGTCGGCGTCATCAGTCATGTCCAAGAATTGAAAGACCGTGTCGATGCACGGATTGAAGTGAAAAAATCTAGAAGCGGGTCGTCGATCCAGCTGATTGTGGAGTGATGGTTGTGAAAAAGATGGTGACGAAGTCGAGTCTCATCGAAAAGTTAAAAGAAGCCGGCGTTCGCTCGGGAGAGGCGTTGTTTGTCCATTCGTCGCTCTCAAAACTCGGTTGGGTATGTGGAGGGGCGCAGACCGTCATTGAAGCGATTCAGGAAGTGGTCGGTCCATCTGGGTTGATCATGATGGCGACCCAGACCGGAGACAATTCAGACCCAGCTGAATGGGAAGCGCCACCTGTCCCCGTGGAATGGTGGCAGACGATTCGCGCGGAGATGCCTCCGTACGAAGCTGATAAAACAGCGACACGTGGCATGGGACGTGTGCCGGAACTGTTCCGAAGCTATCCGCACGTATATCGTAGTTCCCATCCGATGTGGTCTGTTGCCGCCTGGGGCGATGGGGCTGAAGCCATCGTGTCCGGTCATACCATCGATGTCGGGTTCGGTCCAGGTTCACCTATCGAGCGAATGATTGAGCGAAACGCACGAATCCTTCACCTTGGGTCTCCGCTCGATGCGACGACACTCTGGCATTATGCCGAGTACGGAATTGATGGCCCGACCAAATCATTCGGTTGTGCCGTTATAGAACGAGGGGAGCGAAAGTGGCGTACATTTGAACATGTCGATGTGAACAGCGATCCGTTTGGCGCAATCGGCGAGAACATCGTCAAACAAAAGGATGTGCGAACATTTTCTATCCATGAAGCGACATGTTATCTCATTCCGTCTAGCACATGGGAACCAGTCCAACATGCGCTCATCGCGCTTCGTAGCTGGTTGAGATAGAGTAAATAGAATCGAGGGGAAGTTACGGATGAATCGTTGGATGAAACTATTGAGTATTGCGATACTCATCATTTTACTCGTTGCCGGTTTGGCTATCGGAGGAATCTCGGCTCATATTGGGGACCAGTTGACGTCACCGGAGCGGGAAAAATTGACATACACCCCGAAATCACTTGGTTTGAAGTACGAGAATGTGACAATCGAATCGGAGGAAGGATATGACTTATACGGATGGTGGATTCCTCATCCTACGCCGCGTGCGACCATCGTCTTTGCCCACGGATATGGGAAGAACCGTGAACAGGAAGATTTACCGTTGAAAGAGTTGATTCCAGAATTTCATGAACAAGGATACCAATTTTTAACGTTCGATTTTCGCGGTTCAGGGATATCAGAGGGTGACCGAGTCACGGTCGGCGCTAAAGAACAATCCGATTTAAAAGCGGCCATCCAATATGCGAAAGGTCGTTCAGAAGGACCAGTTGTCTTGTACGGAATTTCAATGGGAGCGGCGACAGCACTCTCTACAGCTGATGATGTCGAAGTTGCTGCAGTCATCGCCGACAGTCCGTTTAGTGATTTACGAAATTATCTCGAGACAAATCTTCCGGTATGGAGTGACTTGCCGAACGTTCCGTTCACGCCCGTCATCATGACTGTGACCCCTTGGTTCACCGGTCTCGATGCCGATGTCGTATCTCCTATTCAGGATATCAAGTCGATTGAGGCTCCTATCTTATTGATCCACAGTAAAGACGATGATGCGATTCCTGTTTCTGAAAGTAAAAAATTGGCTGAAGCACAAGAACGCGTCGAACTTTGGGTGACTGATAACGAAGGTCATGTCGGATCGTACCAGTCATTCCAGAATGAATATCGTCAACAAATATTCGAGTTTCTAGAACGGTCATTGTAAGCAAAGGGGCGCATTCGACGCCCCTTTTTGATATGATTGCAGACGAGACCAATGAAAGAAGGGTACAACATGGACGTTTTACAAGTATTACAGTTTCTCCTTTTAGGAACGTTAATCGGAATCTTGAGTGGATTCTTTGGAATTGGTGGTGGAATCTTACTGACACCACTTCTCCTTGTCTTCGGGTATGAAGCGAGTGCGGCGATTGCCCTTAGCCTGATGTTGACGCTCGGATCAACGACGGCAGGAACGATCTCGCATATCCGTTTGCGTAACGTGAACGTGTCACACGCCTTATGGATCGGTTTGTTCGGGATTGTCGGGACCTGGATTGCCACACCGCTTGTCTTTTATTTAGAAGGAGTCGATGGGGCGACACTGATCATCTCACTCGTCTATATCGCATTACTCACATATTTTGCGGTTTCTTTCTTTCGTTCGAAACAGCATGTGGAAGGAAGCGTCGGAACGGACTCTGTACTACGCCTTGGGATCATCGGTGTGTTCGCGGGGTTCATCTCCTCGTTGATGGGAGTAAGCGGTGGATTCGTCTTGACTCCTCTTCAGGTCAAGTTGTTGAACACAGAGATGAAGCGTGCGGTCGGAACGAGTATTACGGCAGCGCTTCTCATCGTCTTATCCGGTGTCATCAGTTATACGGTGGCAGGTGCTGAAACGAATTATCTGCACGGTCTTGCTCTGATTGCGGGTGCCATGATCGGATCACCCTTTGGGGCGAAACAGCTACAACGTTTCAGCTCGCAGCACGTCAAAAAAGCGCTAGGTGGATTTTATATCACGGTCGCCATCAGTGTAGGGTTGAATTTGATCGGGTGGAATACGGCATCACTTGCACTTCTCGTCACATTAGCGCTTCTGTTCATCGTCACCCTTCTCATTCGACCACGCAAAAAATAAACCCCGTCTTCGGACGGGGTTTTAACGTCTAGCAATATGGTCAATGTTTTCTTGAATCTCGCCAACTTTCGCTTTAGCCTCACGGAGTCTTCGCTCAAACGCATCTGTGTCACGTTTCTCATGAGACGACTTATCGATTCCTTGACGCTGCCCTTTGTCAGAGCGTTGGTAAAAGTGGGTCGCTTTCTGTAAGCGTTTTTTAAACGTCGAGTCGCTCATCGGGACACCCCCTTCCATACTACAGTTATTCCACAGATGGAAACGGGTGAAACGTTCGAACTTTTACGAAGCGAGGGAACGACGGACTTGAACGTTCTGAGAAATTTTCACGGCTAATATGGCAGCAAGTACTGCTTTCAAAGCGTCACCAAAGAAGAATGGAATATTTACTTTGAGCGCATCAATGAACGACATACCGAGAACGATCTCGAGTCCCATACTTCCGAGTAAGTAGACGAGCCCTAGACCGAACAAAAAGTTATAGCCAATCAATGCTGGAATGGAGCGATAGCGTTCGCTGAACCAGCCAATGAAGAGCGCTGCAATCGGAAAGGCGATTAAATATCCGACAGTTGGTCCTACAAATGGTGCGAGACCTCCTTGACCACTCAGTACTGGAAGTCCGATCAAGCCGAGCAGGAGGTACACGATGACTGCCAAAAATCCTTTCCTTGCACCGAATATGCCGGCGATGGTCATGATGGCGAGTGTTTGAAGGGTGATCGGAACGGGTCCAATCGGTATTTCGATGAAACCAATACTTGCGATGAGTGCCGCTCCGAAGGCGATTTGAGTCATATCTTGAATTTTCATATGTAAACCCCTTTTCAGTTAACGTTAACAATATAAAAGTTAACATGTTCGAATAGGGATGACAAGTAGTTTTTCGCTTTTCAAACTTAATCAATGATGTGATTGTTTCCGGTTAGACGTAATTCCTCAATCGATGAACGCATCTTTTCAATCATCTCTTCTGAGTGACGTTCCCATGATTTTAAAACGCCTACTACGAGGAGCGGTTCGATTGTCCGATAGGATCGAGTAGGATTTCCAGTGAATCGTTGATCCGTTAAATTTGGATCATTTTCAAAATTTCCAACCGGATCCACGATATAAATTTGCTCAGGACCGTTTCCTTTTGCTAATTCAGCCCCCCATTTTGCAGCATCCAAAGTCGCCGTAAAATAAAGGTGACGTAGCGGCTCATGGCGATGATTCGACATATGGCCAACTTCTAAAAGATCTCCAACAACAAGTTCTGCTTTCGTTCCATGAAAGAACGGACCTGGGTCCAACTGAACAGAAGATTTCATGTGAATGCCTCCTATTTATATCGTATTGAGACCATTATCGTACGTGAACACATTAAAGTGTAGTCTGTTTGTTGAACAGGATTCTTGTTATCATTAAGAGGGGGAACTAGACGACGAGTACTGATTTATATAATTTTTATATTGAATGGATGAACAAAAATACGCGTCCTCGTTTATTGACGAGGGCGCGTATTTGTTATGAATAGGTCATCGTGCTAATACATGCCGAAGCTTCATTCAATTGTTCATGGACGGCATCGAATCCAGTGCCACCGTAACTGTTTCGACGTGCGACTGCCTGTTCAGGGGTCAAGGCATGATACACATCCTCTTGAATCAATTCAGAGTACGTTTGGAACACCGTGATTGGAAGCTCGCGTAAATACAATCGCTCATCCACGCAATATTTGACGAGTTTACCCGTCACTTCGTGAGCTTCACGGAACGGTACTCCTTTTGCCGTCAAATAATCAGCGAGTTCTGTAGCGTTAGAAAAATCACGCTCGGTCGCTTGTTTCATGACGTCAGGATGGAACGTCAATTCATTCATCATCCCCGCCATGATACTGAGTGAGCCTTGAACGGTCTTGACCGTGTCAAACATTCCTTCTTTATCTTCCTGTAAATCTTTGTTGTAAGCGAGCGGAAGTCCTTTCATGAGCGTCAACAAGCCCATCAAGTTTCCAATCACTCGACCCGACTTTCCACGGACGAGTTCGGCCATGTCAGGGTTTTTCTTTTGTGGCATCATGCTCGAACCGGTAGAGAACGTATCGGACACTGTAATGAAGCGATACTCTTCGCTTGCCCAAAGAATCAATTCTTCACAGAAGCGGGAGAGGTGCATCATAAGCATTGATGCATTTGAAAGAAACTCGAGTATGAAGTCACGATCGCTAACGGCATCGAGGCTGTTCGGGTAAACCCGATTGAATCCAAGTAATTCAGCTGAACGGGAACGGTCGATCGGAAACGTTGTCCCTGCTAAGGCTCCTGCGCCAAGAGGGGACCAATCAATCCGTTTCAAGCTGTCCGTAAACCGCTCCTTGTCCCGCTCCAGCATCCAGAAATAGGCGAGCAAATGATGGGCCAGTGAAATCGGTTGTGCACGCTGGAGGTGCGTGTAGCCAGGCATGATCGTCTCTACGTTTTCTGAAGCATGTGCATGCAATTCATGTTGAAGCGATTCAATCAATTGAATCACTTCTTTCACACGTTCTTTCAAGTAAAGATGCATGTCCGTCGCGACTTGATCGTTTCGACTACGTGCCGTATGCATCTTCCCTGCGACCGGTCCAATCGCTTCATGAAGCAGAGCTTCTAAGTTCATATGAATATCTTCGTGATACACCTCGAATTTTAATTCATCCGCGAGTGCTTTTTGCTTAAGTTGTTGTAATCCATCAAGGATTTGAGTGACTTCTTCTTTTAAGAGGATGCCTTGGTCACCTAACATCGTCACGTGTGCCATGCTACCCTCTAAATCCTCAAGGACGAGTTGAGCGTCAAATTCAATCGATGCACCGAATGCATCGACCCAATCGCTCGCCGTCTTCTCGAAACGGCCTCCCCATAATTTACTCATTGACGAACGCTCCCTTTTCCATCAACACCTCTGATTGAACTTTTGTTGGCAAACCCCACAACTTGATGAATCCGACAGCTGCTTGCTGATCGAACGTATCTGCTGACGTATAGGTCGCAAGTTCCTCATCATAAAGCGAGATTGGCGACTTCCGTCCGTCGACGATGGCTTGTCCTTTAAACAGTTTCATGCGAACCGTTCCTGTGACGGTCGCTTGTGTCTCATCGATAAAGGCAAGAAGTGCTTTTGTGAGCGGTGAATACCAAAGTCCGTTGTAGATCGTTTCCGTCAATTTTTGTTCGACAATCGGTTTGAAATGCGCCACTTCACGAACGAGTGTCAAGGCTTCAAGAGCTTTATGTGCAGTGATTAATGTCATGGCGCCAGGTGCCTCATACACCTCACGTGATTTGATACCGACGACCCGGTTCTCGATGTGGTCAATCTTCCCGACGCCGTGGGCACCCGCGACGATATTGAGCTCTTTTAAGATATCGGTGAACGATTGGCTCTTCCCGTCAATAGCGACCGGCACTCCGTTCTTGAATTCAATCTCAAGATAAGTCGGTTCATGCGGTGTGTCCTCAAGTGCTGCTGTTAACTCATATGCGCTTGCCGGAGGTGCTGCCCAAGGATCTTCTAAGATGCCGCATTCGATGGCGCGTCCCCAGATGTTCTGATCGATTGAGAATGGCTCTTCTTGAACGATTGGAATCGGAATTTGATGTTTTGCCGCATACGCGATTTCTTCCTCACGTGACCATTTCCATTCCCGAACCGGTGCGACGATTTCGAGTGAAGGATCGAGTGCATGAATGGACACTTCAAAACGCACTTGGTCATTTCCTTTCCCGGTACATCCATGAGCCACAGCGACGGCACCTTCGGCCTGTGCGACCTCGACCAATTTTTTCGAGATGAGGGGGCGTGATAGTGCCGAAACGAGTGGATATACGCCTTCATATAATGTATGGGCCTGCATCGAATAGCGAGCGAACTCGTTGACGAACTCGTCGATCGCATCGATGACGATTGATTTTTTCGCTCCAACTTTCATCGCTTTTTGTTGAATCTTTTCTAAGTCTTTCCCTTCCCCGACGTTCAAACAGACGGCGATGACATCATAACCTTGTTCGTCCAACCATTTAATCGCAACCGATGTGTCAAGACCACCTGAGTAAGCCAATACGAGTTTCTGTTTCAAAATATGAACACCCCTTATGAATAATTATTAATATTTGTTTATAAATATACAATTCAGTGTAAGGGATAAGATGTCGTGTGGCAACACTTTTTTGAAAATAAAAAGACCACGAGTGATTTCGTGGTCGTCATTGTTCGATTTTGAGTTGGGGTAACCATTGCGACATATGGTCGCTAACAGGGATAAGAAGTTCAGGACGAGCAGCCTTTAACGGGACGACCTCATAATGTCCGTCAGATGATTTTTGCGTAAAGGTTGGATAGAACATCGGATTTTTCAATTCAATAGTCGATTGGTCATCTTCGGTTGTCTTGACCACATCAATCCCGATGATGCCGCCCGTGTTTCGTTCATCTCCTTGTTGTCCGGAAAGGAAATTACCGAGCGAGTAGATGACAAATGTTTGATTGCCATGAACTCCTTCTAGCATGGTCGGGGGTTGCAGCACGTGAGGGTGGTGACCGATGATGATGTCGACTCCGAGGTCTGCTAACGATTGGGCGAGCTCAGTTTGACTCTCATTCGGTAACGGCTCGTATTCCGTACCGAAATGGAGGGAGACGACCGTCATGTCAGTCGACTGTTCCGCCTTCTCAATCTCTGGTTGCATCTGTGCGAGGTCGATATAGTTCACATGATAGGGTTCTTTCGGTACGACTCCATTCGTCCCATACGTGTATGCGAGGAAGGAAAAAGAAATATCGTTGGCCGTCAACGTACGAATATTCGCCTTGTCCTCAGCAGATAGGAAGGAGCCTGTATAAGGCATTCCGATTGCGTTCCAATGGTCGATCGAACTTTCAATGGCTCGGACGCCACGGTCGAGCGTATGATTATTCGCTGTCGTGACCAAATCGATTCCTGCCCGTTGTAAGGCATCTCCAATTTCAAAAGGACTGTTAAATGCCGGGTAGCTCGAAAGCCCGATCTCACTCCCGCCAATCATGCTCTCTTGGTTGGCGATTGATAAATCGGCGCGAATCAATATTGGAGAGATCTGTTCGAATGCAGTATCAAATTCATACCCTTCATCAGTACGAGCTGCGTTGTATACCGAATCATGTAGAAGGATGTCGCCGATTGCATAGAGGGAGGCCGTCGTGACAATCGGTTCCGGTTCGGCAGGCGGCATTTCTTCAGGTACCTCGACAATCGGTTCTTCGACTTCTTCTGGTATTTCTTGATTCGTTGCCGGAGTCGTACCACAAGCAATTAATAAAACAAAGCTAGACAGGAAGGTAAGACGAGAGACGATCTTAATTGGTTTCATCCCGATTCTCCTTTTCACGACAGATTCGTACGATAACCCTAAAATTCGTCGATAATTAAGAAAAATCCTGCCTAAATAAATAAAGACAGGTCGTTTTTGACCTGTCATGAGAATTATTTGATATGTTCTTTGACCATGTCTTGCATTTGGTCAAACTCACGTTGAATGACCTCATTTGGTGGCGGTGTCACCAAACTCACGATATAGATGGCAAGTGCCGACAGGAAGAATGCTGGAATCATTTCATACAATGTCCCAAACGTTCCGAAAAGATAAGCGGCATAGTTCTTCCATAGAATGACGACAAAGGCTCCAGTCAACATTCCAGCAAGCGCGCCTTGACGCGTCGTTCGTTTCCAAAACAGACTGAACAAGATGAGCGGACCAAATGATGAACCAAACCCTGCCCAAGCATAACCGACAAGGTTTAAGATGGTGTCGTCTGCATCGAGTGCAAGAATGATTGAAATGACGGATACGAGAATGACCGTAATCCGACCAACCATGACGAGTTCACGGTCACCCGCCTCCTTACGGAAGAACTTCTGATAAAAGTCTGTCGTCGCGGCACTCGACGAGACGAGTAATTGAGAGGAGATGGTCGACATGATGGCGGCAAGAAGAGCAGCCAACAATACACCAGTCACCAAATCCGGGAATAATAAGTCAGATAGGTTGATAAAGACGTTCTCCGGATTATCGATTGTGAGGTCTTGTTGTGTGTAATAGGCGAGACCGAACAACCCGGTCGCCATCGCCCCGACAACGGTGAAGACCATCCATGAGATCCCGATTCGACGTGCCGTCTTAATGTCCTCGAGCTTTTCGATTGCCATAAAACGGACGATGATGTGTGGCTGACCGAAATAGCCAAGTCCCCACGCAAATAGCGAAATGATTCCGATGAGTGATTGTCCTGTCCAGGGGTCAAGTAATGCTTCATCAATATTTCGTACCGTGTCTAAAGCGTTTGACACCCCATCAGTTGCCATAATGGCGATGGCAGGTACAAAAATAAGGGCGAACAGCATGATCAATCCTTGAACAAAATCTGTCCAGCTGACTGCTAGAAATCCACCGATGAATGTGTACAGAATAATGATAGAAGCGAGAATGATCACTCCCGTTACAAATTCAATGTCGAAGACGGCATTGAATAGGCGACCGCCGGCAACGAATCCACTTGTCGCATACAGTGTGAAAAAGATTAACGTGACAGCAGCTGAAAATGAACGCAACACGCCTTTTGTGTCTTTAAAGCGTTTCTCAAAGAAGTCTGGAATTGTGATCGCATCATCCGATATGTATGAATAAATGCGTAATCTCGGTGCGACCAATAACCAGTTCAAATAGGCGCCGATTGTCAACCCGATGACAATCCAACCGCTTGAAATCCCTGACGCATACATGGCACCAGGCAATCCCATTAAGAGCCATCCACTCATGTCTGATGCACCGGCAGATAAAGCGGCGACCCCGGGACCAAGTGCCCGACCACCTAACATATAATCTCCGATACTGCTTGTTCTCCGATACGCGATGATCCCAAGCAAGACCATCAGTGCCATGTACACGACAATGGACACTAAAATTCCGTTCATCAACATCCCCCCGAAAAATAAAAAAATGAAAACGCTTTCGGTGATAAAGTATCACTTTGTCAAAATATTGTCACAACAAGTGGGGAAATGTAAAGATATTTTTGAGAGCTGGTCTTAAGTTATCGGAACGTGCAAGAGGTGAGGTGGTCATTGACAAGACCCGTCGCTTGTAGATGAGCATAAACCGTTGTCGGTCCTAAAAACTTAAAGCCGCGTCGTTTCAGATCTTTACTCAATCGTTCAGAAAGTTCCGTCGTCGCAGGAACATCTTCAAGACGATTCCATGCATTCAGGATTGGTGCATCGTTGACGAATGACCAGATGTACGAATCAAATGAGCCAAACTCATCCTGTAGTTTGATGAACTGCTTCGCATTATTGATCGACGCCTCGATTTTTCGTCGATTTCGCACGATCCCGCTATCGGCGAGGAGTCTCTCCACATCCTCATCCGTAAAGCTGGCAACTCGATGCACCTCAAAGTCGGCATAAGCCAACCGATAATTTTCACGTTTTCTCAAGATGGTGATCCAACTGAGTCCTGCTTGCGCACTCTCGAGTGTCAGACATTCAAAGTGCTTCTGGTCATCGTGAACGGGCTTTCCCCATTCCTCGTCATGGTAACGGACGTAAAGTGGATCCGTCCCGCACCAAGGACACCGTACTGTTTCTTCCATTTCAATCAGCTCCTTTCTTTGAGTGTAGCATGTCCTTACGATTATATAGCGAAATGGACGGGTATAGTGGGGGAGAATGGAGGAAGAGACATGAGTGACTGGATGATTTCTGTGATTGAACAGTACGGCTACATAGGGATTGCATTCATGATTTTTATTGAAAATGTGTTTCCACCGATCCCTTCTGAAGTCGTCTTACTCTTTGGTGGTTTTTTTGCTGTAAAGACGAACTTGTCCATCACGCTCGTCATCGTGGCATCGACAGTCGGAGCTATATTAGGAGCGGTGCTATTATACGGCCTCGGACTATTGTTTGATGTCGAGCAGATCGAAAAATGGACGAAAAAATATGGGAAGTGGTTACGACTGGACCTGAATGACGTAAAGAAAGCGGATGCCTGGTTCGACCGGTACGGGGGCTGGATGGTCTTCTTTGGACGTTTGATGCCGGTCGTTCGAAGCCTGATCTCGATTCCTGCAGGGATGTCAAACATGCCATTCGTGAAATTTCTACTGCTCAGTACGGCTGGAACAGCCTTATGGAATACCATTCTCATCCTCATCGGGATGAAAGTCGGAGAGAACTGGCAAGATATCCTCTCATACCTCGATGCCTATTCTTATGCAATCTATGGGCTACTGTTCATCGGCGTCATCATCTATATTGTATGGCGTAAAAAACGGCACAACAAACTAGCGAAAGACTAACGCACAAAACAGGCGGACCCAGCGTATGGGTCCGCCAATTCATTCTTCTTTTTTCTTGTCAGGTAAGACTTTCGTGAGGGTTTTCTCCGTTTTTTCTGCCAAGTACTCTGAGAAACGGAACAGAATGATTCCGACAATGGCTGACACGAAAATATAGAGACCGACAAACAAGTTGATGGCCCCGTTCGAAAGGGCGGTGAATAAAATAGAGAACTCCCCTCGTGGCGCGAGTGAGAACCCGGCTTCATTCGCCTGAACACGCGTCAAGCCATAGATTCTGCCCCCGACGCGTCCGACAATCCATTTGGATAATACTCCCCACACAATCAAGACGAAGAAGAGTGCATTTACGATGACGCCTTTCTCGAGGTTGATCGAGATACCGAACGAGATGAAAAAGATCGGCAAGAATAAATCTCGGACGGGCACGGTCAAACGCTTCAGCGGTCTCACATCGTGGAAATCTGCGAGCATGATCCCGGCGATGAATGGCCCTAAAATCTCAGATAATCCAAACACCATGCCGATTCCTGCGAAAAAGAGAATGAGTCCAATCAGACCGATGCTCGCGTCATCTTGTCGCAGTAAGTGCTTCGAAAATTTTTGTTGCTTGGATACGAAGCTCGAACCGATGAACAAGAGTACGCCAAATATAAGAAATCCTGCGAACACTTTTCCGATATCGGACATCGCAACCGGTTCTTCTTGGATGATGAAAGGGGCGACCGTCAAGAGGAGTGGGGCAAAAATATCCTCAAAGATCAGTAATGCGAGCACAAACTCTTTAATATCTTCATGTTTTTCGGAATGCCGCTCAAGCAGCTTCGCAGAGATGGAGGAGCTCGTCGCATATAAGACGGCCCCGATTAAAAAGGCGCGAGGGAAGTCGAGACCAAATGCTAATGCAATCCCGAACGATACCCCGAATGACAGAATGATATCGAGTATTCCCGCCTTCCATACTTTTCGCATGCGCTTCCAAAGTTCACGTAGTGGAAACTTTAGACCGAGTAGGAAAAACAAAAGAATGATTCCAATCTCTCCCGCGACTTTAAAGACTTCATTCCCATCCCAGAAAAAACCGACCCCGACCCCGATTGCGATAAACGCTAAAATACTCGGGAAAAATAATCGTTCAATCAGGAGACTGAGGACAGAGATGAGGGTGAGCGCCAATCCGAGCAACACGATGATATTTAATCCATCCATACGTCATCTCCTCTCATGACGCCAATTAGCTTTCTCTTTGATTCCATTGATACTCCATTCCGACGGATTCAGGTCGTGAGTAATCAAAACCGAACTGTCGATACAACCCATCGGCTGGAATGTCTGCGATTAAACTAATGATGGCCGTTTCATCCGCTTCTTGTAAGATCCAGTCCATCAAATGCTCCATGATTAATTTTCCGAGTCCAAGACCCTGGCACTCCGGGTCTACGACGATATCTACTAAATGGAATACCATTCCGCCGTCACCGACGACACGTCCCATTCCGACAATCTCATCATCTAAGTATAAACAAATCCCAAAAAGCGTATTTTGAAGTCCTTTCACCGTGCCTCGATCAGAACGTCGTGGCATCCCCGCCTTCACGCGTAACGCTTGGTGTTGTTCTGGAGTCGGTGTTTCGACTTTTACAGTCACTTCATTGACCATACTCAAATCCCCCTCTGCACAAGTTGATTTTATTTTCCCGATATATTGAATGAGTAAACCTTGATTTTAAAAATACGCTATCTGCATAATGAGAAAGAGACAGGGGGAATAGTTGATGATCAATGGTCAATCCATCTTACCGGCGATACGGGACATGCGGGGTTTAGAGCGGTTTTTATCGAGTGATTTCGAATTAGGGGTGTTACTAGAGATTCATATGAGCCGATTGGACTCCATCTCCAAATTATTGAGGAAGCATGATAAAAAAGTGTTCATCCATATGGATTTGATACAAGGTATGAAGGCCGACGAGTATGCGACGGAGTATGTCTGTCAGACGTTAAAACCGTTCGGCATCATCTCGACAAAAGGAAACGTTATCGTCAAGGCAAAGCAAAATGATGTGGTCACTGTGCAGCGTTTATTTTTAATTGATTCCACCTCATTAGAGAAAAGTATCAAACACATTGAACGTTCAAAACCAGACTATATTGAAGTACTGCCAGGCATTGTGCCGAAGTATATTCAACGTGTGAAGGAGAAGACGGGGATACCCGTTTTCGCAGGTGGGCTGATTGAAACAAAGGAGGAAGTCCAGGCGGCACTTGATGCGGGAGCGAGTGTGATCACGACTTCGAATCGAAAACTATGGTCCGACTAATCGAGATTTGGGTATACAGTCTTTTAGGAGGGATGAATGATGACAGACGTGATGATTGTAACAGGAGCTAGTCAAGGAATTGGTTATGCGATTGCACAAGCTTTCGTAAATCAGTATGAAGTGATCGGGCTAGACATTGGAGATGATCCGGATATCGAAGGGTTACGCTTTTATCAAGTAGACCTTGGAGACACGTCTGAACTTAAGCGTGTCTTTGACGATATTCACAACGAATTTGGTCGAGCCCATGTGTTGATCAATAACGGAGGGATCGCCTCGCTAGTCAAGCCGATTGATGAGCTTGAGATTGACACGTTCAAGCGAGTCATCGATGTCAATTTAGTCGGGACATTTAGTTGTGCGAAATACTTTTTAGAACTGAATCAAGGTGAGTCGTACGGAAGAATCGTCAACATGGCCTCGACACGTGCCTTCCAGAATGAGCCGCATTGGGACGCATATGGTGCATCTAAAGGAGGCATCGTTGGATTGACCCATTCACTCGCCATCTCATTAGGCGATCGCCCCGTGACAGTGAATGCAATCAGTCCAGGATGGATTCATACGTCCGATGAGGCATTACGCGAGATTGATCATGAGCAGCACCCATCAGGACGGGTCGGTGAACCGGAAGATATCGTCCGCGCTGTGCAGTACTTGATTGACCGTCAAAACAGTTTTGTGAACGGTCATAATCTTGTCATCGATGGGGGAATGACGAAAAAAATGATTTATGAAGAATGATGCGACAATATACCTAAAAATGGTCAGAATTTAGGTTATTTATACCTAATTCCGGGTAAGGGATAGAAGAGTTTTCATCCGGAAGAAGGAGGATTGTGACATGAATCCACTCGTTGAAGAAGCACTGCGTTTTTCGTCTATTCGTCACGGAGGACAGTATCGAAAAGGTTCAACCATTCCATATTTGTCACATCCATTCTCGGTCGCCATGCTTCTTGAGTCCGATCATCAAGCACCGGCAGTGGTGGCGGCAGGATTGCTTCATGATTTGGTTGAGGACACGAAGACAGACCCACAAGAAATCTTATCAAAATTCGGTTCTGACGTTCACAGGCTCGTTCTCGCGGTCTCGGAGAAAAATCGTGAAGAGTCGTGGGAACAGCGAAAACGGATGACACTTCAACAGGTGCAGTCACTTCAATTTGATGAAGTCGCACTTCTCGTGGCGGACAAGCTACATAATCTCCGCTCCATCCGTTATGATCTTGAGATGGAAGGGATGAAGGTGTGGCAACGTTTTAAACGGCCGATGCGGGACCAATCGTGGTATTACCATGAGTTGCTGTCAGCATTTGAACCATTTCGGAGCTCGACAGACCTGATTGGCTTGTATGAACAAGAACTCCATCTATTGTTTTACGGTGAGAAGAATGCGAAAGATCGAAAAGTGGCAAGACTCCTCGAATCCATGTTGACTTATTTCATCGAGGACGAATGGTTGCAAGAATCGGCACCACTATGTCAAACGGCATATGAATTAAGAGAGATTGTTGCGCGAGAGACGATTGATGACGAAGAGATTGTGTGCTTCCGAAAACGACTTCACGAAGCGGGTTGGATCACGCCATTGTTACCCGAGAAGCTCGCGGGGATGCAAGAACTCGCATATCGGACGGCTCTCGACCCACAGGAGCTTCTCGCGCTCATGCGCCGCTCGATTGTCAACTAGTTCTCTTCATGCTATAGTCAAAAGGAAGATAAAAAGGGGAGTAGCGACCACAGTTGTGGTCGATGGGTCGTCATTACAGTGCATACGCACTCGGTCCATCGAGCTTTTACAAGTCCGCAAGACCTTTTTATGGGCGTTTTTGTCGTCCATAAAAAGGTCTTTTTTGTTTACCCAAGGAGGAGGAAAAAATGGTATTTGTTTATTTCTTACTGGCCGCGGCCATCACCGTCTACGCCGCCATCAAATTGTCAACGTACGCCGACGTCATGACTGAAAAGTCGAAAATGGGCGGGATGCTCATCGGTACAGTTTTATTGGCAGGAGCGACGTCGCTCCCGGAAGTGACAACGAGTATATCGGCTGTCATGATTGACAACCCCGACATTGCCATCGGGAACATGCTTGGAAGTAACCTATTCAATATCTTTATCTTAGCGATGTTCGACCTATACTTCCGACAGAAGCAATTGTTCAACTATGCGAGTCGGGACCACCTGTACACGGCCGGACTTGGGTTACTCTTGACCGTCACGACGTTGATTGCTTTGATCGTTCGCGTTGATATGACGTTTATCGGAATCGGAGTCGACGCGCTCTTGATTGCGATTCTATACGGTATCGGAATCTACTATATCGGGAAACAACCGACAGAGCCGGTCGCGGAGCATGAAGTCGAAGAAGAAGTGGTCGTCGGTAAATATGAAGAGATCACGCTGAAACGTGCGGTCTTTGGATTCATCATTGCTGCAATCGTAATCATGGCGGCAGGAACAGCCCTTTCCATCACAGGTGATCAAATTGCCGTTGTCACAGGACTCGGTTCTAGTTTTGTCGGTAGCTTCTTGATTGCGGCATCGACGTCACTCCCGGAAGCGGTCGCTGTGTTCATGGCGCTCAAACTACGTAATGTCAACTTGGCATTCGGTTCGATTCTCGGCTCGAATATCTTCAACATGTTGATTATCGCCATGTCAGATGTCTTCTATCGGAATGGATCGATTCTCGCAGATGTCTCGACGTCACACCTCGTATCTGCGGTCGGAATCACCATCCTATCGATCCTCGTCATGTATAGTGTGCTAAGACAAAATGTCACGTCGAAGGTACGTTATGTGATTCCTTCGTTACTCGTTGTCGTTGTCTATTTCGTTTCGTCTTACTTGATCTTTATCGGGTGAGTACATGCATCAGCCTTAGGGCTGATGTTTTTTTATTGGGAATGAGAATTCATTGCTTCGGGTATAGAGGAATTGAAGGAGGGGTGGCGATGCAGATGCATGAAGTGGAAACACGCCAAGCGTATTCGATTTTGATTCCGGCCTATAACCCTGATGAGGCACTCGTCACACTCGTGGAGAAGTTGAGGGCGAGTGGGTTTGCGAACATCATTGTGGTCAATGACGGTAGTAACGAATCGTCGGTAGGCACATTTGATAAGATTGCATCATTTGTCGACCAAGTGTTAACGCACGAACAGAATCAAGGGAAGGGAGCAGCAATCAAGACGGGGTTACGGTATGTGGTGGACACATATCCGGATAAAACGGGGGTCATCACGGTCGATGCCGACGGGCAGCATTTACCGCAAGATGTCGTCAGCGTCTATGAGGAAGGGTTGAATAAACCACATCATCTCATCATGGGATGTCGAGATTTTAGCGGAGACGCGATTCCGTTCCGGAGCCGATTCGGCAATCAGGCGACACGGCTCGTGATGTTGATTGGGAGCGGGCTGAAGTTAAAAGACACGCAGACGGGACTTCGAGCCATCCCGATGCGATACGCCAGGCAACTGCTTGACATTCCTGGAAATAGATATGAGTTCGAGATGAATATGCTCACGTTCACGAAACGATTGCAGGTACCGATTCAACAAACGACCATCCAGACCGTATATGAGAATGAAAATGATTCATCCCATTTTAGACCGATTCTCGACTCGATTTTAATTTATCGGATGTTTTTGATGTATTCGTTATCCTCTGTCGCCTCGTTCCTTGTCGACGTAGGGATGTATGCGCTCTTTATTTATTTATTATCCCCATACTTCGATACGGCTCACGTCGTCATCGCGACGGTCATCGCTCGAATCATTTCCTCTCTCTTCAATTATCTCGTTAATCGAAAAGTAGTCTTCGATTCGAAGGCGCGGCGGTCTCTTCCGAAATATTTTAGTCTCGTCGTGCTTCAAATGGCCGTTTCAGCACTCCTTGTTTATCTCTTGTTTCTCTTGCTCAGACAAGGCGAGGTCATCCTAAAAGTAGTCGTCGATAGTTTTCTCTTTTTCGTCAGTTATTATGTCCAGAAGAGATGGATTTTCAAAAAATAACCGGTCATGATTTCATGACCGGTTTAATATGCGAGCGTTCCTGTTTTCACGGACGTATAGCGATGTAATTCTTTTGGGCTTGTGATGCCGGTTTTTTGCATCATGTCTCGCATAAGTAGCGCGCATACGCGAGCATCTTCCGCAGCATCATGATGAATAAACGGCACGTTCAAGTGTTCTGCCATCGTGTTCAACTTATGGTTCGGGAGTCCTGGATACAGTTTACGTGACAGTTTGACGGTGCAACCGTACTCGATTGTCGGGAAATCGAATAGATCATATTTCACAATCGCCTTTCTCAAGGCACCCATGTCAAATGAAGCGTTATGTGCGATGACGAGGTCCACTTCCCGTAAAATCGGGTAAAGAGAGGAAAGTACTTCCGGTAATGCCGGTGCATCCCACACGTCACTCGGACGAATGCCATGGACGCGGATGTTACCCATATCAAAGTCTTCCTCGGGATTGACGAGTCGCTGGTCGGTTTCGACCACATCACCATTTTGAAGGATGCTCCATCCGACAGAACAGATGCTGCGACTATCACGGTTAGCGGTCTCCACGTCAAGTGCTAGAATGGTATGGTTCATAGTTTACCTTCTTTCGTAAGCAATAAAAAAAGTCTAACAGAAAGTTAGACGAATGTCGTGCTTAAGCGGCAACAAGTGTTCGGCAAGCTTCCGCACAACGCTCACATGCTTTGGCACAGGCTTGGCAATGGTCGTGCTGGTGTCGTCCGCATTCAACCGCACACGTATCACAGACTTGGGCGCATAAAGCAACGATTGGTTTTGAAAAGGCTGAATCTGTTTCTAAGGCATTTAAAGCTAAAGTACAAATGTCTGAGCATTCTCGAGTCAGGCGGATGCATTCGGTGAACATGTGTAAATCCTCTTCTTGCAAACTTTTTGAGAAGCAGTGGTTGCATGCGCGCATGCATTCGATCACGCTCGTCAATGTTTCTTCTACAGATGTACGTTCCATCAAAATTCCCCCTTATATGAAAAAGTCTAACTATCATTACCCGTTCAGAAAGAGGTTGAATCGCACCATACCAATAAAAAAGCCACACCTCATTCGAGATGTGACCAATTAATGGAGCATAGGGGGCTCGAACCCCTGACCTCTACGCTGCCAGCGTAGCGCTCTCCCAGCTGAGCTAATGCCCCGTTCGAAATCATTATATCATCGTAGTATTCGACATGGCAATTCCCTTTTTGAATTTAGGTTTATAAAATTGGAGACGTGGGAATTTCATGTTAGACGTTATATTAAGAAAGCAGGTGTGCTTCATGGAAATGATTCTTTTGGCACTCTTACCGGCACTCATGTGGGGAAGTATTCCACTCATCGTGTCGAAAGTAGGAGGAAAACCGATTCAGCAGTTAATCGGAACGACCATCGGGGCGATGATTATGGCAACAGTGATTGCCCTCGTCTTCCGACCGGAGTTCACGACACTCGCCATCGTGACCGGATTTATCTCAGGGGCGTTCTGGGCGCTCGGTCAATATTTGCAGTTCCAATCGTTCCAAATCTTAAGCGTCTCCAAAGCGATGCCAATCAGCACGGGGATGCAACTCGTTGGGACCTCTCTCTTTGGGGTCATCGTACTCGGGGACTGGCAGACATCGACGGAGCTATGGTTAGGGTTTTCAGCGCTCGTCTTGATTATCATCGGAGCGACTATGACTTCTTACCAACAGAAGAAAGATCAGGACAGTGCCGGTGCGTTGAAAAAGGGTTTACTCGTCCTATTCGTTTCGAGTATTGGTTACGTCACGTATGCCGTCTTGACGAACTACTTTGAAGTAGAAGGGATCACCGCGATTCTTCCACAATCCGTCGGGATGTTCATCGCGGCACTTCTGTTCAGTCTTCGTGAAAAGGACGTCAAGAAACTCGATCCACGCACATTCAAAAACATCTTGGCGGGGATCGCCTGGGGAATAGGGAACTTCGGACTTTTCGTTTCAAGCGGAGAAGTGGGGATTGCGACTTCGTTCGCCTTATCCCAATTGAACGTCGTCGTGGCGACACTTGGTGGGATCTATCTCTTGAAAGAAGAGAAGACGACAAAAGAACGCGTCTTCGTCTTTATGGGAATTGGTTTGATTGTCGTCGCTGGATTTATGCTTGGTATTGCCAAGAGTTAAGTTTCAATGATGAAATGAAAAGAACCTTGAATGAACTCGATTTTGAGTGCCATTCAAGGTTTTTGTTTTAAGTATCTTTCAATCGTTGAAATGAGAGCAGGAGAAGATGTGATTGATAGGGAAGTAATCTCATATTGGGTTCGTCATATAGGACGGGCAGCGCATTCGTGATTGATCAAAAATTGTAGAATAAAGGGGAAACGAATCATGGAATCAAATGTCGTGACGATATCAACGCTCGTCGATGCACCAATCGACACAGTCTGGAAATTCTGGACAGAACCTGAACATATCAAACAATGGAATCATGCGTCTGACGATTGGCATACGATTGAGGCGGAGAACGACTTACGGGTCGGCGGGAAGTTTCATAGTCGAATGGAAGCGAAAGATCAGAGCATGGGCTTTGATTTTGAAGGGGTATATGAGGAAGTTGAAGAAAATGAGCTCATTCAGTATCGCCTTGAGGATGAACGGAGAGTCAGAATTTCATTTACTTCTGAAGGGGATCAGACGAAGGTGGTCGAGGTGTTTGATGCGGAGTCGATGAATCCGGTTGAAATGCAACGACAAGGCTGGCAGGCGATTCTCGACAATTTCACTCGATATGCGAATGGGAAGAGTGTATAAAAGATAAACGGAAGGTTTGAACAGCAGGTCCTTTTCAATTAAAGTGGACGCTGCGTTTGTCATGTATGTCCAAATGATTGTCTAGGTTTTTTTAGCTTGAAGAGACGAATATAAATAAAAGGTGCTGGCAATATGTATGACTACACGTTACTAGAGAGACTCCTATTCCGATTTCCTTCCTTCGATCATCAGAAAATGAAATCAGCGTTAGAACGGAAAACGGTATTGATTACTGGAGCGAGCTCAGGAATCGGGCAGGCGTTCGCTTATTTACTAACGGATACAACCGCGCATCTGATTCTCGTTGCCCGTAGAGAAGCAGACTTGAACGTCATGAAGTCTGAAATCGAGAAGGGATCAGCCACAGTGACCGTGTTCCCGGCAGATCTTCGAATTGAAGACGAACGGAATGGTTTGCTGGCGTATCTCCATCAACTACCGGACGGATTGGATGTTCTCGTCAGCAATGCTGGAATCTCCATCAATCGTCCCATCACTGAGTCACTCGATCGATACCATGACTTCACTCGGACGATGGCAATCAATTATTTTGCTCCCGTACAATTGATTTTGTCGCTCATTCCGGTGCTCGAAAAGAAGAACGGGCAGATCGTCAATGTGTCGACCATCAATGTGTTACTTCATCCTTTTCCTCACTGGGCAGCCTATCAGGCATCAAAAGCCGCGTTCGATACGTGGTTTCGCTCCGCGGGTCCGGAACTCACAATCAAAAATATATCCACGACGACTCTATATCTACCGCTAGTAAAAACTCCGATGATCAAACCGACGCTGGCTTATCAGCATTCACCTGCCATGTCACCGGTACATGTGGCAGAATTAATCGGACATGCCTTGTATACGAAAGGAACAGTATATAAGCCGTGGTGGTTGTTCCTCGGTCAAGTAGCATCACTTGTTTTCAGAAGACCGATAGACTGGATGGTCCCTGCATTCCTTAAGAGAAAGGAGCGTGACAATAAGAATGGTTAAGTTATTGAAAGTCTTGTCGCAGCTCCAGTTTCTATCACCATCGAATCTAGGCCGTCTGTTCGTCGCAATCCGTCAAAATGGAATCAACTTGATGCTTCTTTTTACATTGACTGAAAGAGCAGGGAGTCAAAAAACGGCTTTAGTGGATAGCCGAGAAACAGTGACGTATCTAGAGCTAAAGTCACGCTGTGAACACCTCGCTTATCATTTCGCTAATCAGTATGGGGTTAAAAAGGGACAAAAAGTTGCGTTTCTCTGTCACAACCACTCGTCTTTCGTACAAGGGATGTTTGCGGCTTCACGACTCGGTGCAGACATCTACATGCTTCATTCATCGATGAGTCAACTGCAGTTCAACCGACTCGTAGAAGAACAGCCATTCGATCTTTTGATTTACGATGATGAGTTTAAAGACTTAATTGAAAACTCGTCTTACGAACGTTCGACACTTGTCAGCTATCATGAGGAAAAGGTATCAATCAATAGTTTATCGGATTCGAAGCGACATAAAAAAGGAAAGCTTCCGGCCGCATCGAGCGGGAAAATTGTGCTGTTGACCGGTGGCACTACCGGAAAACCTAAACAAGTGACTCATAAACCATCCCTCTTTCACTTTCTAGCTCCATTCACTGCATTATTGAACCGATTGCAGTTGCCGTCATTCAACACTGCCTATATTGCCACCCCGATTTACCATGGCTACGGCATCGCCATCCTTTTATCTTTTCTAGCCCTAGGGAAACAGGTCGTCATTTAAGAGAGCTTTGATGTGCAGAGAGCCTGTGACCTCATTCGGCGACACAAGGTAGAAGTGGTCACGGTCGTCCCGCTCATGATCCACAAAATGTTACGACACAATCCAACATCACTTCATTCTCTCGCTTGTATCGCGTCCGGTGGTGCGAAGCTTCATCCCGTTTTAGTTCGTGAAGTCCATAACGAGTTGGGGAGCGTCTTATACAATCTCTATGGGACGTCGGAAGCGGGCTTGAATCTGATCGCCACACCAGAAGATTTACATTATGATGCGAACACGCTCGGGAGAAGGATTCCGGGAGGGGACTTAAAGGTAGTGAAAGATGGAGCGGAAGTCGAGCCAGGGGCCATCGGGGAATTTTGCATACGAAATAAGTGGTCCATGCAAAGCAGGAAGAACCGCTGGATTCAAACGGGTGATGTCGGATACCGGGATGAGAACGGCTATTATTTTTTGTGTGGACGAACAGACGACTTGATCATCTCGGCAGGAAACAATATTTATCCTGGGGAAGTCGAGACGGTTTTGCGCGACCATCCGAATGTCGAGGACGCCGCCGTCGTCGGGATAGAGGATGTGTACGCCGGTCACATCTTGAAAGCATACGTACAGTTATATGATGAAAAATTGACAGAAGAAGAACTGGTGAGCCGGTTGCGCGAACGACTGACAACTTATCAGCTTCCACGAGAAATCGTGTTTGTGAAGGAGTTGCCTTATACAGCGGTTGGAAAATTGGATAGGAAACAACTTGAGGTGATCAAGTATGTTGAAGTGTGGAACTATAAGTAGCATATAAAGGAATGAAGAGACATACATAGTTTATTAGGGAGCACATTTTTCTAAAGCCTACTTATGAATACGAAGGGTTGCTTGTTGTAGTCTAATGAAATCAGCTTCTTTCAGTAATGAAGGACTGAACTATGTTTTCGAAAAGACTAAAGTGTCTCTTCGTTCTGATTCATTGTCATAATGCAAAATATAATGTAAGTCGCCAAAAACTGGAGTATCCTCAATAAAGTCATTAACGGAAAAGCCCAATTGCTTTGCCTCCTCACTAACTAAGAACTGTATTATTCATTTTGAATAGAACTTAAACAACCTAAAGAAGTGATTTGGTCATATTTATTGAAATTGACAGATGAGTAAACTATTCTTCTTAGACTCAAATAAAAAACCATCTACTTTGTTAAAGTAGATGGAAAAAATCAATATTACGTGGAGTCGATATCGATATGATTATTCGTTATAGTACGATTTAATTGGTGGAGATATAGTTTCGTTTTTAGAAAAACGATGAACGAAAATCCGAACAACAAGTAGAGTGGTGACCGGTACGCGAGCATACCGAGTGCTGTGAACAACAAGAGCGCGAGCGCGACAATATAGCCGTGTCGTATGATGCTGAATAACGCCAACTTCAAGGCATCCATCGTCTTCATATCGTAGTGCGTCAAAATCGGAAATAGGAATAACGACAGGGAGATGAAGACAAATCCAATCACGAACAGACCTGCGAAGAGAATCGTCTGCCCTGTATGGATTTGCCGAATGAGTAAAAAGTCGATCAATAAGACGAATACAAACAATGTCCAGGCTATACCGAGCTTATAATGACGGCGCACTCCTTCATTAAAGAAGCGGAAGTAGGCGCGGAACACGCTGTAATCTTGGTTGATCGACCATTGCCTTGTGACGGCATGTAAAGCGTACAAGGCCGGGAACAACGTGATGACAGGCAGAATGCTCAGTAAGAAGACCACGTTCAGTTGCACCAGGCTGGTGACAAATTCGAGCGCTTGGAATAGCTTGTTGTGTTCATGTTTTAAATTCATGAGGACCTCCAAGAAGTTAGCAGAGAATCAGCCTAATTTAGATTCGAGACGGTTATAGGGTGCAGTCGAGTTGCGGACGATCAATTCGGGTTCATACGTATGTGACGGTGGCATCTCTTTTTTCTCGACGGCCGCGATAATCCACTCGGCTGCGGCACGCCCCAATTCTTGCTTCGGGTGGATGATCGAAGTCAGTTTAACCTCTGTCGCGACGGCAAGCACCGAGTCGTCATATCCGACGAGTGAGACGTCTTGCGGGACAGAGAGGCGTAGATTTCTCAACTGGTCCAACACGTTAAGGGCGAGTTGGTCGTTATAACAGACAATTGCACTCGGCCGTTCGTCCGCGTTCTCAAACACTTGATGAATCACGTCATAAAAAGAGGGCACAAGTTCTTCTGTCGTATACGTTATAATTAATTCTGGCTCTAGGGGGAGATTGTATTCCCGGAACGCGCGTATAAAGCCGCGCATCCGATGGACCCCTTGAAGGTCATCTGTTTTGAAAAGTCCCATGATGCGCTCATGGCCAAGTTTGATGAGATGTTCGGCAGCCAAGAACCCACCCTTCTCGTCATCCATGATCAAATAAGGGGGCGTCAACTGCGAATAGTATTGGTTAATCATCAAATAAGGCGTATGCTGTTGTTCGAGTTCTAAATAATATTTGATGTTTGGATTATAGCTACTGCTCTTCGTCGGCTCGACGATTAACCCATCAATTTGACGATCTAACATCATCTCGAGGCATTGCCGTTCTTTCTCGACGTTGTTATCCGTACAAGATAAGGTCAATGTATATCCTTTTGAAGCCAAGTGAGATTCAATCCCCCGGATGATAGACGGGAAGATATAATCAGACATGTAGGTCGTGATGACACCGATGTTTTTACCGTTGCCTAAACGTTCAATCGCCTGGGGAGCCGAGGTCGGAAGGACCGGGGAGCAATACGTGCCCGAGCCTTGTTCACGGTAAAGATAACCTTCGTTCACTAGTTCTCCTACAGCTTGTCGAATCGTATGACGGCTCACTCCAAATGATTGGACCAATTCATTTTCAGAAGGAATTTTTTCACCTGGTCTTACCGTTCCATCTTTTATCCATTCAAGAATATGATCTTTAACCATATTGTACTTTGTGCGTTGTGCCATCTGGCGTCCCTGCTTTCTCTCGTGTACGTCGAACAACTCATACGTACAAGATATGATCTTACATATATATTAACAAACAAATGTCCTGTTTACTATGAATAAGCAAAAATAGCACCTGAATTTTCTATGAATATGTACGGATGAAATATAAAAATACATAAAAATCAAATTGACATGTCCGAACGTGTGTAATAGACTCAAAATGTACAGAAAACGCTTTCATTGCTAATTAAATTGGTTTCTTGGCTAGTGAATGTATAGTGTCGTGTGGGCTTCATTATACAGCTTGCTTTTTTATTTAATTCAACATGTACGTACATCTTCGTCATCTTTTGCACATGAATATATACTGATGGAGGAATTCACAATGAATCGTAAATCGAAAAAAATGTTTGCGTTAACGATGTCAGCCCTGATGACAACTTCTTTGGCGCTCGCCGGCTGTTCGGGAGACGAGGCAGGCGCTGACGGGAAAGTTGAATTGACATTTATGTTCCGTGGAAATCCAGAAGAGTTAAAAGCCTACCAAGCGACGGTGAAACGTTTTGAAGAAGCCAACAAAGACGTGAAAGTAACGATGGTCCAGACAGCCCCGGATCAGTACGATACAAAACTCAAATCGGCCATCGCAGGTCGCAAAATCCCAGACGTCTTCTTCTATAATCCTGCCCAAGTGAAAGCATACGTAAATTCGGGCGTGCTACTCGATATCACTGAAGCGGTTGAAACTTCAGAAGACGTCAAGTTGGACGACATTTGGGAGAAGGGTGTCGACAAATATCGTTTCGATGGGAAGACGCTCGGAGAAGGCGCGATTTACGGACTACCGAAAGACTTAGGTCCGTTCGCACTCGGCTACAACAAGACGATGTTCGAAGATGCGGGCATCCCGCTACCGGATAAAGACAAACCATATACATGGGATGAGTTCGTGGACGTAGCCAAACAGTTGACGAAAGACACGAACGGTGACGGGAAGATGGATCAGTACGGCACTGGCTTCAACGTAAACTGGGCCCTTCAACCGTTCGTCTGGAGTAATGGAGCGGACTGGATCAATGAAGATGGTACGAAAGTGACAATCGATGATCCGAAGTTCATCGAAGCGTTGCAATTCTTCGTCGATCAACAGTTGAAACACGGGATCACACCGTCAATCGGCGAAACACAGACGCTCGACACGTACCAACGTTGGCTGAAAGGTCAGCTCGCCTTCTTCCCAGTCGGACCGTGGGATATGGCAGCATTTAAAGAACAGTTGAAATTCGAGTACGACTTACTTCCATGGCCAGCCGGTTCAACCGGTAAAGCGTCAGGATGGGTGGGGTCACTCGGGATCGGCGTCGGGGCGACGACGAAACATAAAGAAGAAGCGGCAGAGTTGGCGATGTACTTGTCTGCGGACCAAGAAGGGCAACAAGCGCTCGTAGACGCGCAAGTCCAATTGCCGAACAGTATGGAAATCGCAGACAACTGGGCAGCTGATACGTCAATCAAACCAGTTAACAAACAAGAGTTCCTTGATTTAATCAACGATTATGGCCGCGGGTTCCCGGCTGAGAAAACATACACGGCAGAATGGTACGACGAGTTCTTCAAAAACATCCAGCCTGTCCTAGACGGTAAAACGTCGGTCGAAGACTATGTGAAGACGGCGCAGCCGAAGATGCAGAAATTGCTCGATGCGGCGATCGAACAAGAGAAACAGGCGAATTGATCAGAGAGTCGAAACGGGGTGGCGATGTTCGCCACCTGCGTCTCTGACGTTGAAAGGATGGAAGGATAATGAAGACAAAATCGATTTCCAAGTTATATCGAACTGAACAGCGGTACGCCTACCTGTTCGTTGCGGCACCGGTCATTGGGTTCTTCCTCTTCGCGTTCGTACCGTTGATGTATTCTGTTTACGGCGCTTTCACGAATTGGAACGGCCTCGGTCAAATGAAATTTATCGGGTTTGAGAACTTCGTTAACTTGTTCCAAGATGAATATTTTTATAAATCAATGTACAACACGCTCTTTATGATGATTGGGATCCCAATCGGAATCGTTCTCGCGCTTCTGCTTGCCCTCGCGTTGAATCGAAAGATTTTTGGGACGGACACGTTCCGCGTGATTTACTACATTCCCGTCATCTCGTCGATTGCCGCCGTCTCGATTTTGTGGCAATGGGCGTATAATGGGGACTACGGATTGGTCAACCAATTCCTGGCTTTGATCGGGATCGATGGGCCGAACTGGCTCCAAAACACCGATACCGTCAAACCCGCGCTCATCCTCATGGCGATTTGGAAAGGGCTCGGCTACACGATGCTCCTTTACTTGGCGGCGCTCCAAAGTGTCCCGAAATCATTTTATGAGGCAGCGAAACTCGATGGAGCCAACGCGTGGCAAAGCTTTTGGCATATCACGCTCCCGATGGTCAAACCGGTCACGTTCTTCATCATCGTGACGAACATCATCGGAGGAGCGCAAATCTTCACGGAAATCAACGTCATGACACCAACCGGGGGTCCTGAGTACTCGTCTGCCTCTGCGGTCTTCTACATTTGGCAAAAATCGTTCGGGAACTTCCAACTCGGTTACGCTTCGGCGATGGCGCTCGTCCTCGGGCTCTTCATTTTCATCGTCACGTTGCTCCAATTCCGGATGAATGAAAAATCATCGTTCGATCTTGATTGAGCGATTCGTGTATAGGAAAGGAGAATGACCATGCAATTAGCTCTCTCACGGAAAAAAGAGAACGTGGAAACGATGTCGGTGAAGAAGAAGGACCGAATCACGGATTTCTTCATCTTTATCTTCCTGTCCATCGGAGCGGTCGTCATGATCGCGCCGCTGCTCTGGATGGTATCGACGTCGCTAAAATCAAAAGAGGATGTGTTCGCGCTCCCTCCGGTATGGATCCCGACCGATATTTCGTTTAGCAAGTACACGGAAATTTGGAGCATGGGCCCGCTGTTGTCCGGGATATCGAACAGTTTGATCGTCGCGTTATCCGTCACAATCGTCGGAACGTTCACGTCGAGCTTGGCGGCGTTCGCCTTCGCGAAGTTGAACTTCAGAGGCAAGAATAAAATCTTCCTGCTCTTGTTCGCTTCTGTCATGATCCCTTACCCGGTGCTCATGATTCCCCAGTTCATGATGTTCTCGAGCATCGGCTGGGTGGATACGCTGTTACCGTTGATCGTGCCTGGACTGTTCGGGAATATTTTCATGATTTTCTTCTTGCGCCAATTTTTGAACAGCATCCCGAACTCGATTATCGAGGCGGCCAAGATTGATGGCTGCTCGTACTTCCAAATCTTCTATAAGATTATCTTCCCATTGATCAAGCCGGCCGTGGCCGCGCAATTGATTCTTTGGTTCATGGCAATCTGGAACGACTACCTCGGGCCGATTCTGTATTTGAACTCGCCGGAGAAACAGACGCTTCAACTTGTCATCGCGAACTTTAACGCATCTTATGCAATTCAAAGTGATTATCCGTTAATCATGGCCGCGTCCGTCGTGGCGTTACTCCCGATGTTAATCGTCTTCATGATCTTCCAAAAACAGATCATCGAGTCGATTGCGATTTCTGGTGTGAAGGGCTGAGGTGTGACAAGACAGAGGCACCCGTCTTTTTTAGGCGGGTGCCTTTTTGATGGAGGAAGGAGATTGACATGAAAAAAATAATGGTCTGGATGGCGTTGCTCATTGTCGCGGTCGGAGGTGTTTTCTTCTGGCAGACGACGAGTGCGTCAATCGATGAGTCGGTACTCCCGAAAGCGCCGTTTGATCAAAAGGTGGAAGATGTGACGCCAGACGTGCTCAACAAAGAGAGCGAGTGGACGACGAACTTTACGCATGACGGGGCAATCTTTAAAGATGGTGACACGTACTACGTTTTCTCGACGGATTACATGGTGGGTGGTCCTCCGACGCCCGGTATTCAAATTCGTAAATCGACCGATCTCATTCACTGGGAGTTCGTCGGCCGTGTGTTCGATCAAGTGTCTGAAGAGGCGTTCGCTTGGGCCGGTGGGAATACGTTCTGGGCCCCGGCGATCACAAAAATCGGAGATCGGTTCCACTTGTACTATTCCGTATCAGGGGTCGGGAGCCGCACGTCGTACATCGGGCTAGCGACCGCGTCAACGATCGAAGGGCCTTGGGAAGACGAGGGCGCCGTCGTGACGTCGAAAGACGGGGACGGGGGTGTCGCCAATGCGATTGACCCTCATGTGACGCAAGATGCGTCAGGCAAATGGTGGATGGCGTATGGGTCGTACTTTGGTGGGATCTTTTTGACGGAGATTGATCCAGGCACTGGGAAGCGAGTGGACGAATCGTCAGAGGGAACGTTGCTCGCCAAACGGAAAGACATGCCGATGGGCATCGAAGGACCGGAAATCTTGTATAACGATGAGACAGGTTATTACTACTTGATGGTGTCGTATGGTTGGTTAGAAGATACGTACAACGTCCGGATCGGTCGCTCGAAGTCAATCGCGGGACCGTACGTCGACTCGCGTGGTCGCGACTTACGGGACGAATCGGATGAGTCATTTGATACGGGCGTGAAAATCATGGGTTCGTATCGTTTCGAAGGAGATGACGGATACGTCGGGACCGGGCATTCGGCATTTTTACAAGACGGGACTGACACATTCGTATTGCACCAGGCGCGACCGAGTGAAGACATCTATTGGTCACAGTTGCACGTCCGAAAAGTGTATTGGACGAAAGACGGTTGGCCGGTCGTCTCGCCCGAGCGCTATGCAGGTGAAGGAGACGTCGAGGTCGACGACGCCCATCTGGTCGGGGACTGGGACGTCATCACGTTCCCGCGATTCGACGATGGACAGCAAGCCTCGAGCACGTTGACGTTGGAACGAGGCGGGAAGCTCGAAAACGGGGACGGGTCTTGGCGATTGAACGGCTCGGTCCTCGAGGTCGAAGTCGGACAAGAGACGTATGAGACGCAAGTCGGTGCGGCTTGGGATTGGGAGAATTGGCAACCGACGATCATCTTCACAGGTCTGAGCGAGGACGGCACCGCCGTATGGGGCAAAAAACGATAAAAGGAGAAACGGAAACATGCAAAAAATGAACGGTCCGAAACGAGAAGAACGTTATCTGCTAGAGCGATTGACGAACGAAACGATGTGGGGCACGCACAACGCCCACGATCCCGCCTCGATCAAAGTCGGGGACTGGTATTACGTGTTCTCGACGGATGCAGCCCACGGGCATCAAATCAACGGGGGGATTCAAGTGCGCCGCTCAAAGGATTTGATCCATTGGGAATACGTCGGCTTGGCGTTTGAAGAACTTCCGCACGAGGCTGTGGAATGGACGGGGGCGCCGGGGCTTTGGGCACCGGAAGTTGTGTTCATGGGTGGTCGTTACGTCATGTACTATGCGGCTTCACAGTTCGGGCAGACGCAGTCCTATATCGGTGTCGCCAGTGCGGAAACGATAGACGGACCGTGGCAGGATCACGGGCTCGTCGTGAAGAGCGAGGCTGGGACGTCAGGACCGAACGCGATCGATCCGAATATTACGTTCGATGCGCATGGAGAACCTTGGCTCGTCTACGGTAGCTTCTTCGGTGGGCTGTACGTGTTCCCGATCGATCCGGAGACCGGGAAGAAACGTCCGGGGAGTGAGGAGACGTTGATTGCGAAACGTCACCAAAGCGTTGAAGGGGCAATCGAGGGACCGTATATCGTCTATCGGGAGGCGGATCGCCATTATTACTTGTTCGTCTCGTACGACTCCCTATTCAAGGACTATCACATCCGTGTGGCCCGCTCGACTTCGATCACCGGACCGTACGTCGATTTTGATGGGAACGTCATGACCGACCTCGAAATCGACTCCCAACAAGTCGGCATGAAGATTTTAGGGGGCTATCGGTTCGGGGCTGGGGAAGGTTGGGTCGGTCCCGGTCATAACTCCGTCTTGCATGACGGGGACAAGGATTATCTCGTCCATCACGTCAGAGGTGAGCAGGACCCGCACTGGCACGAACTGCATATCCGCAAAATTATCTGGACGGAATCGGGCTGGCCGCTCGTATCTCCGCAACGATATGCCGGGGAAGAAGAACGGCCCATCGAGATGGAGGAACTCGTCGGGGAGTGGGAGTGGATCTACATGGACCGGACGAAACATGACGTCCTGCCTTCAAGTAAGATTCAACTTCTAGCGGACGGGACTTTCGTGACAGAGTATGGCGAACGAGGCCGTTATGAGAAGCTGACGGATACGACCATCAAACTCTACAGTCCTGAAAGGATCACTTGGCATATGTTACCGGGCTGGGACTGGGAGAATTGGCGAGAGACGCTCGTGTTCGCGGGATTGTCTGACCGAGGGCACGTTTTTATCGGCAAACGACTGTAAATATCCGTACAACTTATCGCAGTCTCTTTAAAGATGAATGTCACAGTTTTTTCAGAACTGACGCAAAAATGTTCAGATAAAATGTTGAAAACAGTTGATTAATTTAAAATAGTTGATACAATCAAGGTATAAGTTATACGTACAACTTGATTGTATATTTTTGTTTTCTGTACGAATCAGACATGTTATTTGAATAGTTGTACGGATGAAAATACAAGAGTGCCCACACACTTTATTTTTTTCATCCTATATGTAAGCGCATTCTTTTGGAGGTAGGGTGATGAATATGGCCAACTATACAATCGGCGTCGACTACGGGACGCAATCAGGACGTGCGGTCCTCGTCGACGTAGCGACAGGTCGAGAAGTGGCGACCGCGGTCAAACCGTACACACATGGCGTCATGGATGAATATTTACCGGACGGGGTGACCCGTCTCGAGCATGATTGGGCACTCCAACATCCGCAAGACTATTTAGAAGTATTAGAACTTACGATCCCGGCCGTCGTGAAAGAGGCGGGGATCATGCCGGACCAAGTTGTTGGACTCGGCATCGATTTCACAGCCTGCACGATCTTACCGATTGACGAACACTTGAACCCGCTTTGTTTCCATGAGGAGCATCAACAAAACCCGCACAGCTACGTGAAGCTTTGGAAGCACCACGCCGCGCAAGACGAGGCGGACGAGTTGAACCGCATCGCAGCGGAGCGGGGCGAAGACTTCTTGAAACGCTATGGCGGGAAAATCTCATCGGAGTGGATGATCCCGAAAGTGTGGCAAATCCTGAACGAAGCACCAGCGATCTATGAAGCGGCGGACCAGATTCTAGAAGCGACGGATTGGGTCGTCTCTCAGATGACAGGTCGCGTCGTTCGGAACAGTTGCACAGCTGGATATAAAGCCATTTGGCATAAACAAGACGGCTACCCGTCAAACGAGTTCTTTAAAGCGCTCGATCCGCGGCTAGAGAACGTTGTCGAAGAGAAACTAACGCGCGACATCGCACCAATCGGGTCCAAGGCGGGTGAACTGACAGAGGCGTTCGCCGCGCGAATCGGACTCCTTCCAGGCACGGCCGTCGCGGTCGCGAACGTCGACGCCCACGTGGCGGTACCGGCTGTCGGAATCGCCGAACCGGGCAAGATGCTGATGGTCATGGGCACATCGACGTGCCATATCCTACTCGGTAAAGACGAACAAGTCGTCCCAGGCATGTGCGGTGTCGTCGAAGACGGTGTCATCCCAGGATTGATGGGCTATGAAGCTGGCCAATCGTGTGTCGGGGACCATTTTGAATGGTTCACCGAGACGTGTGTCCCAGGACATTACGTCGAAGAGGCCGCCTTGAAAGGTATCGGCATCCATCAGTTGTTGACGGAGAAAGCAGCCCGTCAACGTGTCGGGGAGAGCGGTCTCATCGCCCTCGACTGGTGGAACGGGAACCGATCGACGCTCGTCGATACGAATTTGACGGGTGCCCTACTCGGAGCGACATTGCTCACGAAACCAGAAGACATTTACCGGGCGTTGATTGAAGCGACGGCGTATGGGACACGGACGATTGTGGAAGCGTTCCGGAACAGCGGTGTTCCTGTGCATGAAGTATATGCAGCCGGCGGAATCGCCGAGAAGAACGCCCTCATGATGCAAATCTATGCGGACGTGTTGAACATGGAAATCAAAATCTCCGCCTCCTCGCAAACGCCTGCCCTCGGGTCGGCCATGTTCGGGGCGGTGGCGGCCGGTGCGGAGCGAGGCGGTTACGCCACGATCACGGAAGCGGCAGCGAAGATGGGCCGTGTCAAAGAAGAGACGTACAAGCCGATTCCGGAAAACGTCGCGACGTATGATGCTCTGTTCGCCGAATACACGAAACTATACGACTACTTCGGTCGCGGTGAAAACGATGTGATGAAACGCTTGAAAAAAATCAAAGCCGAAGCATCACGCGTGAAGGAGGAACCGGTATGGTAAGCCGTCATTTGAAGGAAGCCGTGCTCGAAGCGAACTTGGCCCTCCCGCAACACGGCTTGGTCACCTTCACATGGGGCAACGTCAGTGGCATCGACCGGAACGCCGGATTGGTCGTCATCAAGCCGAGCGGTGTCCCTTACGAACGATTGACCGTGGAAGACATGGTCGTCGTCGATTTGGAAGGTAACGTCGTCGAAGGCGAGCTTCGCCCCTCATCAGACACACCGACCCATCTCGCGCTCTATCGGTCTCTCCCTGAGATTGGCGGGGTCGTGCATACCCATTCGCCATGGGCGACGAGCTGGGCACAGGCGAAGCGGGCGATCCCGGCGTTCGGAACGACACACGCCGATTACTTTTATGGCGAGATTCCGTGCACTCGAGAATTGACAGACGAAGAGATCGCAACGGCGTATGAGCTCGAGACCGGCCACGTCATTTTAGAGACGCTTGACGAGTTAATGCTCGAAGCAGTCGCCGTACCGGGCGTGCTCGTGGCCAATCACGCACCGTTCTGCTGGGGCAAAGACGCGAATGAGGCGGTCCACAATGCGGTCGTCCTCGAAGAAGTCGCGAAGATGGGACTTCACGCCTTGAACTTGAACCCTGGCCTGACACCGATTAAACAGAGCATCTTAGATAAACACTATTTGCGAAAACATGGGGCGAACGCATACTACGGCCAAAAATGACCGGAACTTCGCCCTCACATTAGGGGGACTTTGGATGTTGACAGCAAAAACATATGAATTTTGGTTCGTGACAGGAAGCCAAATGCTTTACGGCGAAGACGTGCTTCGTCAAGTGGAGGATCATTCAAAAGAGATGGTGGCTGGACTTGATGCGGCCGACGTCTTCAGCGACCGGATCGTCTTCAAGGGAGTCGTCAAAAATGCAGAAGAAATCCGTCAGATGATGCTTCAGGCGAATGCGGACGACTCATGTGCGGGCGTGATCACCTGGATGCACACGTTTTCGCCATCGAAGATGTGGATCAGTGGCATGCGCGTCCTACAAAAACCGTTGCTCCATTTCGGTACACAGTTCAATCGCGACATCCCTTGGGATGCGATCGATATGGACTTCATGAACTTGAACCAATCGGCGCACGGCGACCGGGAACACGGATTTATCACGAGCCGGATGAACGTCAAACGCAAAGTGCTTGTCGGGCACTGGGAAGACGAGACGACACGCGGCAAGATGGCGAGCTGGATGAAAGTCGCTCATGCGTTGGCCGAAAGCAAAGTGTTAAAAGTGGCTCGTTTCGGTGACAACATGCGCAACGTCGCCGTGACGGAAGGCGATAAAGTCGAAGCGCAGATTCGCCTCGGTTGGACGGTGGACGGATATGGTGTCGGTGATCTTGTCGCATATATGGACGCCGTGACCGACACAGATCTCGATGCGCTGATGGACGAATACGCGTCTCGTTACGAACTGACGAATAAAGGGATGGCGGAAGAGGAGTTCCTTGATTCGGTCCGTTACCAAGGCCAGATTGAACTCGGTATGAAAGCCTTCCTCGAGGCAGGAGGATATACCGCCTTCACGACGACGTTTGAAGACTTGCACGGCATGAAGCAGTTACCGGGTCTCGCCGTCCAACGCTTGATGGAGCAAGGCTATGGCTTTGCCGGAGAAGGTGACTGGAAAACGGCAGCATTGGTCCGTCTCATGAAAATCATGTCGAACAACGAGCGGACCTCGTTCATGGAAGATTACACGTACCACTTCGAGCCGGGCAACGAGATGGTGCTCGGCGCTCACATGTTGGAGATTTGTCCGACGATTGCGGCCGATCAACCAAGAATCGAAGTCCATCCGCTCGGTATCGGCGACCGGGAAGCACCGGCCCGGATCGTCTTTGAAGGACAGAGCGGCAAGGCGTTGAACGCGAGTATCATCGATCTCGGCCATCGCTTCCGTCTCCTCGTCAACACGGTCGAAGGCATTCAGCCGGAAGAGGCGATGCCGAACTTGCCGGTCGCACGCGTTCTTTGGAAAACAGAACCTTCGATGGCGCAAGCGGTCGAAAACTGGATTCAAGCCGGTGGGGCGCACCACACCTGCTATTCGTATGAAGTGACGACCGACCAACTACGGGACTTCGCGGAAATGCTCGACGTTGAAATCGCTGTCATCGATGCCAAGACGGAGACGGTCCAATTTAACAACGAACTACGTTGGAATGAACTTTACTATCGACCATAATCTAAAGGGCCACTTCGTTGGCCCTTCTTCATGGAGGAGATACAATGAACAACCAACTCATCAAACCGACGCACGTGACGACAGGGACGACACAGCTCATCGTCAATGCCGACTTAACCAAAGGGACGATCAGCAAGCACATTTATGGTCATTTCGCCGAGCATTTAGGTCGTTGTATTTATGAAGGGCTCTGGGTCGGTCCTGAGTCGCCGATTCCAAACACGGATGGCATTCGCAACGACGTGCTCGCCGCCTTGAAGAAATTGAACATCCCGGTCCTCCGTTGGCCGGGCGGCTGTTTTGCCGACGAGTACCACTGGAAGGACGGGGTCGGTCCGAACGAGAACCGAAAACGGATGGTCAACACGCATTGGGGCGGGGTCGTCGAAAACAACCACTTCGGTACGCATGAATTCATGCGCCTCTGTGAGCTGCTCGAGTGTGAACCGTACATCTGTGGGAACGTCGGAAGCGGAACGGTGCAAGAAATGTCGGAATGGGTGGAGTACATGACGTTCGGTGGCGAGTCACCGATGTCGAACTGGCGACAAGAGAACGGCCGGACCGAGCCGTGGGAACTCACGTACTTTGGCGTCGGGAATGAGAACTGGGGCTGCGGCGGTAACATGCGCCCTGAATATTACGCGGACCTGTATCGCCGCTACCAGACGTACGTCCGCAACTACGACGGCAATAAACTCTATAAAATCGCCGGTGGGGCGAACATTGACGACTATAAATGGACAGAGGTCCTGATGCGGGAAGCAGGGACGATGATGGACGGGCTCAGCCTCCATTACTACACGATCCCAGGTGACTTCTGGTTGGGCAAAGGCTCGGCTCTCGATTTCACGGAGGACGAATGGTTCATCACGTTGAAGCGCGCCCTCCATATGGACGAGTTGATCACGAAACACGGCCAGATCATGGACCAGTATGACCCAGAAAAACGTGTCGGCTTGATCGTCGACGAGTGGGGCACGTGGTTCGATGTGGAGCCGGGGACGAACCCAGGTTTCTTGTATCAACAAAACTCGATTCGGGATGCACTCGTGGCTGCGGTCCACTTCAACATCTTCCATAACCATAACGACCGCGTTCAGATGGCGAACATCGCTCAAATGGTCAACGTGTTGCAGGCGATGATTTTGACAGAAGGAGACCGATTCATCCTCACGCCGACATACCATGTGTTCGAGATGTACAGCGTCCACCAAGACGCCGAACGCGTCGAACTCGCCGCGCACACACGTAACTATGTGGCCAAAGATGAAGCCATCCCGGCCGTGAACGCCACCGCTTCGCGAAATGCGGAAGGTGTGCTCCACATCAGCCTCTGCCAACTCGACCACGAGCAAGGCGATACGGTCGAAATCGATTTACGGGGAATCGGCGCCATCTCTGTCGTGTCGGCCCGGATTTTAACGGCAGACCATTTGAACGCCCACAATACGTTCGAACAACCTGACCTCGTCTCACCACGGGACCATGACGTGACCGTCACGGAAGACGGCAAGCTCGTCCTCGACGTGCCAGCGATGAGCGTCATCACCATCGCGGTCCGCTGAGATGACAGTGGCGAAGACGCGGCGATGTCGGACCTGTCCACCGCAAACGACAGATCATGACTGGCTGTTGACCATCGATGCGGAAGTCATGGAGCAGGTGTCGGATACGGAATATGAGGCACGCCTCACCCATTGCGCGGCTTGCCCGTTCCAGCAACAAGATACTTGCTTGAAATGTGGGTGTTACGTCTCATATCGGGCACGACTCGCGACGAAGCACTGCCCAGTGAACGTTTGGTAAAAAGGAGTGGATGTCATGAAGCGGCAACTAGAAACAGCGATTGACGAGTCGACAATCACGCTCGAGAACGATGTGTATCGATTGAACATATTGACTTACGGAGCGACGTTGCAAGAATTTTCGATTCAGGATGACGGCTGGAAAAATATCGTCTTGTCGTACGACACAGTCGAGGCGTACATGCAGGACACGTATTATTTGGGTGCGACGATCGGACGGGTCGCCGGACGGATCGACCAGAGTACGTTCGACCTGGATGGCGTGACGTATCACGTGCCTGCGAATGAAGGTGTCCATCACCTTCATGGCGGAAAAGGGTTGAACCGTCGCGTCTGGACGGTCGAACAGAGGACGTCCGACCGTGTGACGCTTCATTGCGTCAGTCCGGACGGAGAGAACGGATATCCCGGGACACTCGATGTCCGCGCCACGTTCGAACTGGCCGACCACGGCGTCACCATCACATACGAGGCGACCTCTGATCAAGATACGGTGTGTGATTTGACGAACCATACGTATTTCAACTTGAGCGGAGGTGAGCGGGACATCTTGAACCATGAGCTTACGTTGTCCGCCGACACGTTCGCTGAGCTGCGGGATGATTTGATTCCGACGGGTCGCTTGCTTGAAGTCGATCAGACAGCGTTTGATTTCCGGTCTGGTCGTGTCTTGGCGGACGGTCTCGAGTCAACCCATCCACAAAACGAATTGGTCAACGGCTATGACCATCCGTTCGTCTTCGCGGAGCGACGGGAAGCGAGACTATATGAGCGAGAGTCACAGCGAGAGTTGACGATCTCGACGACGGCCCCGGCCATCATCCTCTATTCTGGCAATCAGATGAACGAGACGACTTCATTGCGTGAAGGGACGTCGAGACGTCACTACGGCGTCTGTCTGGAACCGCAACACCTCCCTGATGCGTTTCACCACGAAACGTTCCCGTCGATTCGCTTGAAGGCGGGAGACACGTACCGTTGGCAAACGACGTACCGCGTCGAGACAGGAGTCAGCCGATGAACCTCGAACAGATTAACGAACACGTTCAAGCTTGTGATTGCGGGAACCCCCATCACGCGATCACGATTGAACGGATGGTCGCGTCCGAACACGTCTGGGTCGAATTGGCTGCGTTCGTCCACGAAAAAGAGTGGAACCGTCTCCTCGTCGTCGCCGACATGAATACCGAGCGCGTCGGGTTTCTCCCGCTACGAGAAGCCTTGATTGATATCGGAGTTGATGTGTCGCTCGTCTCGCTTCAAGCGGATGAGCAAGGCGACGTCTTGGCGGAGGAGCGCTCGGTCGTACAAGTATTGCTTCAACAAGATAAAACCGTCGACGCGCTCATTGCGCTAGGTGCCGGCACGATTCATGACGTCACCCGGTTCTGTGCGGCCAAAACGAAAGTACCGTTCATCTCGGTGCCGACCGCGCCGTCAGTGGACGGCTTCACGTCGAAAGGGGCGCCTCTCATTGTGAGAGGCAAGAAAATCACGTACCAGCTTGTTTCTCCGATTGCGGTGTTCGTCCCGAGTCAGGTGATTCGGAAGGCGCCGGACGCGTTGATCGCGGCCGGGGTCGGCGATATGCTCGGGAAATACACGTCTTTGTTGGACTGGCGGTTCGGAGCATTTGACGGCGGTGAACCGTTTTGTCCGGGCGCCGCATCACTGACGGAACAGGCGTTACAATCGTGTGTGGACGCCTTGCCTGCCATCTATAAACGAGACGCGGACGGATTGGATCAACTGATGGAGTCGTTACTATTGTCCGGAGTCGCCATGTTGATTTTCGGTCATTCGCATCCAGCTTCCGGGGGTGAGCATCACTTGTCCCACTATTGGGAGATGGACTTCATCGCCAACCATCGTCCGGCGGTCCTCCATGGAACGAAAGTCGCCATCGCCACGATGGAACTCATCGATTCCTATAAAACAATGATGCTTGAATGGTCCGACACGCCGGGCGCGCTACGGGCGTGGGCCGAGCAGATGCCGACGCGGCAAGAGTTCGAACACATCTTCCACGCGTTACAGGCACCGCTGCGGCCGGACGAGATCGGGGTCTCCTCGCTCCTGTTGGCGAGTAGCAAGAGAGAGGCGTACCGTTTGAGAGAACGACACACACTGTTAAAACATATGAGTTTGAACCGAACAGAATCTGAGATAGGGGAGCGTTCTTTATGAGAGAGACGATCACGAATCCGCTAGTGGAACAACGAGCGGACCCATGGATCATGCGCCATACAGATGGCTATTATTACTTCACGGCCTCGTTGCCGGACTTCACGGGCATCCCGCTCCGTCGGGCGAAGACGCTTGCGGCTTTGACCGAGGCGGAAGAACGAGTCGTCTGGACCAAACGTGAGACGGGCATCATGAGTGCGAACATCTGGGCCCCGGAATTACATCATATCCAAGGGAAATGGTACCTCTATTTCGCGGCCGCGCGAGAAGATCACGTCTTCGATCATCGGATGTATGTGCTCGAGAACAGCTCGGCGAATCCGCTCGAAGGGGAATGGGTCGAAAAAGGACAGGTCCGGACTTGGTGCGAATCGTTCGCGCTTGATGCGACGACGTTCGAGCACGAGGGGCGCCTTTATTATGTGTGGGCCCAAAAAGACCCGGCCATCGATGGTAACTCGAACCTCTACATCTCGGAGATGGAGAATCCGTGGACGCTCACAGGGCAACAGACGATGATTGCGACGCCGGAGTATGACTGGGAGAAGATTGGGTTCCTCGTGAACGAGGGCCCGGCCGTCTTGAAACGGAAAGGCCACATCTACATCACGTTCTCTGCGAGTGCGACGGACCATCACTACTGCATGGGCCTTCTGCGCGCTACGGTGACGAGCGATTTATTGGACGCGGCGAGTTGGACGAAGCATCCCGAACCGGTCTTTGGAACCGATGAAGCGGCGAGTCAGTATGGACCGGGCCACAACAGTTTTACGACATTAGAAGACGGGACAGACATACTCGTCTACCACGCCCGCAACTATAAAGAAATTGTCGGGGACCCGCTTTGGGACCCGAATCGACATACGCGTGTCCAACCGTTCATTTGGGATGAAGCCGGTCCTGTGTTCGGCCGACCGATACGTGACGAGGAGGTAGTAAGATGAACCAAGTAGAGGATCGACATTTGATTTTAGAACAGCGGGCCGACCCATGGGTCTACTTGCATACGGATGGCTATTACTACTTCACGGCGTCGGTGCCTGAGTATGACTTGATTGAGTTACGCCGCGCCAAGTCGCTTCAAGCGCTTCGGACGGCGGAGCCGGTGATCGCATGGGTCAAACACGAGACAGGCCCGATGAGCGACTTGATTTGGGCTCCTGAACTGCATTACATTCACGGCAAGTGGTACCTCTATTTTGCGGCCGCGAAGTCGCGGGGCATCGTCAACGGTCTGTTCGACCACCGCATGTTCGTATTGGAGAACGAATCGGCAAATCCGCTCGAAGGGGAATGGGCCGAAAAAGGCCAAATTCAGACCGAGTGGGATTCATTCGCACTCGATGCAACCGTGTTTGATCATAAAGGGACTCACTATTTGGTGTGGGCTCAAAAAGATCCGGCCATCGAGGGGAACTCTAATTTATACATCGCCGAACTCGAAAACCCATGGACGATCAAATTGCCGCAAGTCATGCTGACGAAGCCTGAGTATGACTGGGAGACACGTGGTTTCCTCGTCAATGAGGGGGCGGCTGTATTGAAGCGAAACGGCCACATCTTCATCACGTATTCGGCGAGTGCGACCGATGAGAATTACTGCATGGGTATGTTGTGCGCCTCGGAGGACGCTGATGTGTTAAACCCGGCATCGTGGTCGAAATCGTTCCGGCCGGTGTTCCAGACGAATGCCGACGTGAATCAATTCGGACCGGGTCACAATAGCTTTACCGTGAACGAGAAGGGAGAGGATGTCCTAATTTACCATGCTCGGACGTATACGGAAATCGAAGGGGATCCCCTCTACGATCCGAACCGTCATACACGCGCACAAGTGTTCACGTGGAATGAAGAAGGGCGCCCGGAATTCGGGAAGCCGCTCTAATCAGCAACAGATGCTCACACGTTATAGGCCCCTTCTTTGATGTTATTCGCTGAATCCACTCTAACCCTAAATCAATGCGTACATTGTGCATAGTCACCAAAAATTTATGGATAGTAGACTATCGTCGTATCGCTTTGTATTGATGGAGAGTGGTTAGTTGAAACCTATCTCAACATGAGGAAAGCACCTGGTCAAGAACCGGATGCTGTACGAAATCGAAGAAGTCGTGACAGAGGAGCAAGCAGAGATTGATGAGGTGTTCGCTATTTCCTTTGTGAGCGTAAAGAGAGATAGAACTTCAATGATCGATTAGTGGATTATATTTTGTTGCTTAGTAAATTCACTTCGAAAATAAGTTGATATTTCCTCTCAATTGCCCATGAGACCGGTAATTGTTTATCGCTTAACGAAATCAATTTCTCGAATAATTGGTTGATACTTAGCGTTGAACCATAGGAGACTGAATATGTTTTTTACTTCTTGTAACATACTGAATGATGTCACCTTGGTCTCATTAGATTATTTTTTGTATACAATACATTTAGTTTCTATATTCAGATTAATTGGATGAGAGCTTTTTTGGGAGTTCAAACATTGAATGGAACTTGTAGTGTAAGAAGGGATACATTTCGTCGTCGAAATGTATCCCTTCTTACACTTTTTCATTAACCAAGGTGCCTCCATACGAAAATAGCAATCGAATTATCAAGTTGATTGTAGGAACTCAGCAACAAAACCTTAAAGGCAGCACCTACTTTGTTTTATTACATCCTACTTTTTTGATTTTAAGAAATAGGAGAGTTCGATTGAGCCACAGCACCCGAGCCCTCTGTAGAGGCATTGAAGAGTTTTCTAGACAAGAATATAGCCAATGACGACTGAATATCGAACCCGAAAACATAATGGTTGACAGCAAACGTTTACGATTGTAAACTGAAAACAAATAAAACGTTTACGATTGTAAACTTAAAATTGGAGGTTAGACAAATGGCTGAACATGTCGAAAAACAAATCACGGATTCAGAATGGGAAGTCATGCGTGTCGTTTGGGCCCAAAAGCACGTGACCAGTAAAGAAATCATCGAGGTATTGGAAAAGAAGATGAGCTGGAAGCCTGCGACGACGAAGACATTCATTGGAAGGCTCGTGAAAAAAGGGATGCTCTCAACCGAGGCCGAGGGGAAGAAATTCATCTACTCCGCGAATGTCGTTGAAGGTGACGTCATCAGAGAGACGTTACACGATCTACTCGATCATATCTGTGACAGGGATGTCGGTAACACAATCGGAACGATGATCACACAGGCGACACTGAGTGTACAGGATATCGAGAATCTCAAAAAAATCCTTGAGATGAAGGAAAGTGAAGCGGTGGAGGACATTCCATGCACCTGTACCCCGGGTCAATGCAGATGTCAGGACCATTCCTGTGGATCCAGACATTGAGTTTGAAATGATGTCATGAAGGTAGTGAATAGGAGGAGATTCAAGATGAAAAAAACGATTTTAACGATTAAAGGTATGTCATGCGCTCATTGTGTCAACAAAGTCGAGTCAGCACTTGAAGGTCTGAATGGGGTTGAAAGTGCGAAAGTCAACTTAAAGAAAGGCATTGCAAAAGTGAAGTACGATGAAACACGACTAGATGTGAATGAATTTAAAGAAGTTGTGGGCGAGGTCGGTTACGAAGTCGAATCAGCCCAATAATAATGGGGGTAAGACGATATGGAGAGTAAGACATTTGCCGTGGAAGGGATGACCTGTGCGTCCTGCGTTCAGACAGTTGAAAAAGCAACAAAAAAATTGCCTGGCGTAGTGACCTCCAACGTCAACCTAGCGACTGGGAAATTGAGCATTCATTACGATGAGACGAAAATCTCGCCGCTGGATATTCAGACGACCGTCGAGAAGGCTGGCTACAAGGCCTCAACCGAGACCGAGCAAAGATCATTTGTCATCACAGGGATGACTTGTGCCTCGTGTGTGCAGACGATTGAGAAGGCCACGAGGAAAATGGTGGGTGTGACTGAGTCGAATGTGAACTTGGCGACAGAAAAATTAGTTATTCGATATGATCCTCAGCTGGTGACTGTATCAGATGTCATCCGAGTGGTGGCAAACGCCGGATATGAGGCAAGAGAAGATCAAGAATCAGCGGATAGTCAAGATACCGAGAAAGAAAAGAAACTGAAAAAAATTCAATCGATGTGGAACCGATTTGTAGGGTCGGCGATTTTCACGATTCCATTACTCTATGTGGCGATGGGGCATATGATCGGCCTACCCCTACCGATGGCATTGCATCCAACGATGAACCCAGAATTGTTCGCTGTCTTGCAGCTCATGATGACCATCCCAGTGATGTTGTTCGGATGGAAATTCTTCTCCGTCGGATTTAAGACATTGTTCCGAGGGCATCCGAATATGGATTCACTTGTCGCCCTAGGGACGAGCGCAGCCTTCTTCTATAGCGTCGGTGCCACCATGGCTATCCTCTCAGGTTATGAGGGATACGTGAATAGCCTCTACTATGAGACAGCCGCAGTCATTCTCACGCTGATCACATTAGGTAAATATCTTGAAGTCCGGTCGATGGGTAAAACATCCGAAGCGATTGAAAAATTGATGGGACTGGCATCTAAGACGGCAAAGGTCGTCCGCAACGGACAAGAGTTAGAAGTATCAATCGACGAAGTCATCGTCGGCGACACGATTATCGTAAAGCCTGGTGAGAAGATTCCGGTGGATGGCGTGGTTCTATCAGGTAATACGTCTGTAGACGAATCCATGCTGACCGGTGAAAGTATCCCTGTTGAAAAAAATGTGGGTGCTCAAGTCATCGGTGCCAGCATCAACAAGAACGGGATCATCCAATACCGAGCCACGAAAGTCGGTAAGGATACGGCGCTATCTCAAATCATCAAATTGGTCGAGGATGCACAGGGCTCTCGAGCTCCTATCGCAAAACTGGCCGATATCATCTCCGGATACTTTGTACCGATTGTCATCGTCGTCGCGATCCTTTCAGGAATTGCATGGTATTTAGGCGGTCAGACCGGCCTCTTCGCCTTGACGATCACGATTTCAGTACTGGTCATCGCCTGCCCTTGTGCACTAGGTTTGGCCACACCAACAGCAATCATGGTGGGTACGGGCAAAGGTGCTGAGAATGGTGTGTTGATCAAGAGTGGCGGCGCCTTGGAGACGACCCATAAAGTCCAGACGATCGTGTTCGACAAGACAGGGACGATCACTGAAGGAAAACCGAAAGTGACAGATATCGTGACAGTGAATGGACATCAAGAAGATGAGTTGTTACGCTTGACCGCTTCCGCTGAAAAAGGGTCTGAACATCCATTGGGCGAAGCAATCGTAAGAGCGGCAGAGGACAGAATGATGCGTGTCATGGATATCGATCGTTTTGAAGCCATCCCAGGGCACGGGATCGAAGTACTGATCGACGGAAAAGTCTTGCTTGCCGGAAACAGAAAATTGATGAAAGACCGCGGCATCTCACTGGATGTCCTTGAAGGCGCTTCAGACAAACTCGCACACCAAGGCAAGACGCCGATGTATATCGCGATTGACCAACAAATCGCAGGGATCATCGCTGTCGCAGACACCGTCAAAGAAAACAGTCGTAAAGCCATTCAGAAACTTCAACGAATGGGTATCGAAGTAGCCATGATCACCGGAGACAACAAAGGTACGGCCATGGCGATTGCGAGACAGGTCGGGATCGATCGGGTACTGAGTGAAGTGTTACCTGAAGACAAAGCGAACGAAGTGAAGAAGTTACAGGCCGAAGGGAAGAAGGTCGCAATGGTCGGTGATGGAATCAATGACGCACCAGCCTTGGCCCAAGCAGACATCGGAATCGCGATCGGTTCGGGTACTGACGTTGCGATCGAATCTGCAGACATCGTCTTGATGCGAAGCGATTTGATGGATGTACCTACAGCTGTCGAATTGAGCAAGTCAACCATCCGCAATATTAAACAGAACCTGTTTTGGGCATTTGCCTATAATGTCATGGGTATCCCGTTTGCGATGGGGATTGTTTATCTTCTTGGTGGGCCCTTATTGAACCCGATACTTGCTGGAGCGGCCATGAGTTTAAGCTCAGTCTCGGTCCTGGTGAACGCACTCCGTTTGAAACGATTTAAGCCTTCGATGATCAAATAAAAGGAGGAATTGGGATGGATAGAGATCTACAGCTCGAACTTTACACGCGTCCGACGTGTTCAGATTGTCAGGATGCCAAAAAATACTTAAAAACAATCTCAGTCTCTTATGTGAACAAAGATGTGGGTGTGAACCTTGACCTTGAACAAGAAATGGTAGCGATATCAGGAAATCGAATCGTACCACTGTTTGTCTTCTACAAAAAAGGGATGCTCAGAAAGAGAAAAGTAGTGAAGTACTTTGTTGGCTTCGAGAACAACAAAGAGGAGATTCTAACATTGCTACGATAAGCAACGATAGCTCACTCTCAGAACCTGTTGAAAGCGTGTCGCGCAATGAGGGACACGAACATAAGGTGGCGAGGGTGTAAAAAAATCGATACTTTTACACCCTACCCATGTATGGTAATTAAATAATCAGGAGGAACATATAATGAAAAAATCAACATTTCAGGTAGCGAATATGTCTTGTGGATCTTGTATCAATAAGATTGAAGGACACGTTGGAAAGTTAGCGGGTATTGAATCAGTGAAGGTCAATCTTTCGGCGGGAGAGGTGGACGTGACGTTCGATGAAAGCCAACTCACACTTTCTGAGATTGAAACCGCAATTCAAGAGAATGGCTACGAGGTAACGGAGGCGACCGTTAAAATCGGCTGTTCTTGCTGCAAGTAATGGAGGTCGAGTGACGGTGCGATCAAGGACTACACAAAGGAGTGTTAAACGTGAAAGACCATGGACATCATCATATGAAGAACTTGACGGGAAATGAAGTGTCTGTAGAGGCTAAATATGAATTCGGGAAAATCAGTATCGAGTTAAAGGATCAACATCAGCAAGCCCCGGAACTCGAAGTCAGCCATGAAAAGGAATTCCATTTGATTCTCGTGAACGAAGACCTAACTGAGTACCGACACCTCCATCCGTTTAAAAAGGGTGAGGGTCGATTCGAGCACCCCGTCCAACTTGAGGCAGGGGCGTATAAACTCTTCGTGGATATTCAGCCTAAGGGACTGGCATATCAAGTGAAGCCGGTTCACTTACAGATTGATCATCAGTCCTCTTCCTCTATCGAATCGTCACTTAAAGTGGATGAGCGTCTGACGAAGACGATCGAAGGTCATACCGTCGAGCTGTCGATTGACTCTTTAAAAGCGCATGTCCCGACTGTCTTCAGCTATGACACCAAAGAAAGTAACCCGGAGCCATACCTTGGAGCACTTGGTCATGTCGTCATCTTGGATGAAGCCGGAGAACAGTTTATCCATGTGCATCCTTCTTCTCATGATACGACGGAATTTGAGACGGTCTTCCATAAACCTGGCCTATACAAGGTCTGGGCCGAATTCCAGTTCCATGGGACTGTGCACACCTATCCTTTCGTCATTCGTGTCTCAGATTGACCATGAGCGACCCATGGTTCCTCGTTGGGTCGCTTTCCTGTAATCGTTGTAAGCATAATTTTCGAAGGAGAGGACTCAGATGATAGAAAGTGAGCGGCTGGACACTCATGGTGATCGAAAAACCAAGATGAAATTCATCCTTCTACTCGCGTTACCAGCGATTGCCGAGAATTTTTTCCAAACGTTGCTCGGATTTGTCGATACGCTGTTCGTCTCAAGAATCGGCCTAGCAGAAGTGTCAGCGGTAGGAGTGACGAATGCCATCCTCGCCATCTACTTTGCTGTCTTTATGGCAATCGGTGTGGCAGTAAACGTTTATGTCGCCAATAACTTAGGCTCAGAACGAATCGAGCGCGCGAGACATATCGCGCAGCAGGCCATCGTCCTATCTGTCGTGGTCGGGGTGACCTTTGGGGTCGTGACGCTATTTTTCGCTGAGCCTCTCCTGAGGTTGATGGGGGTGGAGAATGACGTTTTAGAAGCTGGTAGCACCTACTTCAAAATTGTCGGGATCCCATCGATCGTGATGGCATTGATGTTTGTGCTCAGTAGTATCTTACGAGGTGCGGGAGATACAAAATCACCGATGAAGGTAAGCATCGTCATCAATGTCGTCAATATTGTGCTCGACTATATGTTGATTTTCGGTTTTTGGATCATCCCCGAACTTGGTCTCGTCGGAGCGGCACTCGCGACCGTCATCGCCCGGCTCGTCGGGACGCTCTTATTGATGAACTATATTCGTAAGACGGAAGTGATCGCCTTCAGGAAAGATTTCTGGAGACCGGATCTCGAACACCAGTTGGAGCTCGTGAACCTTGGAAGCCCGGCGGCTATCGAGCGATTGGTCATGAGAGCCGGACAGATCGTGTATTTCGGATTCATCGTGGTACTCGGGACGAACACCTTCGCCGCGCATCAAATTGCAGGGAATCTAGAGGTGTTCTCTTATATGTTGGCATATGGTTTCGCGACAGCAGCAACCATTCTCGTCGGTCGCAACATCGGAGCGGGAGACCACGAGACCGCCAAAGAATATGCCAGATTGAGCACGTTCATGGCGATGGGCTTCATGTCCTTATTCGGGGTCGTCTTATTCTTCTTCGGAGGATGGGCAGGTTCACTTTTCACCGACGATCCCCAAGTCATCAAAGACATCGATGTCGCGTTAAAAATAGCAGCGGTCTTCCAGCCTTTCCTAGCAGTTGTCCTTGTATTGACCGGTGGATTCCAAGGAGCAAACAATACGAAGTTTCCAATGTATCTGACCACGATCGGTATGTGGGTGATCCGGACTGGGGCAGTATATGTATTGGCGATTCAGATGCAGATGGGCATTGCAGGAGTGTGGATCGCCATCGGTCTAGACATCGTCTTTAAGGCGATCGTCCTTTGGATTCAATTCAGCCGAGGGCGTTGGATTGTAGTGGAATCCGAACCGCAGAAGCCCTGTCATCCCAAAACTAAGCATGAAGACGTGCGATGTATAAATAATTATTAACACTTGACTGAAATTGTAGGAAAGAGCAAAGTTGTTCTTTCCTTTTATCTTTTCTGAAAAAGTTATTAAAGGAGCCCGTCACGCCGATTTAAAGAAATCGAATCAGTGGTGAAAAACACACATATGTCATGCGGCCTATAGCTGCTCGATTATAAAAAATGGATATTTTTTTGTTCAGTATAGAAAAAACCTGGTCTTCGTCAAAAAGAACCAGGTAATTAAGAAAGTTATTGTTTATTCAAATCCATATTAGTTGTCAGTCGATGAATATGAACGGCTAGATAAGCTAGTTCCTCATTAGGAATTGTCACACCGTGCAACTGTTTAAGGTAGTCCCGTACTTTGAATGAACCATTCATGGCCTTTGGGTAGATGTTCGCAATCTGTTCAAATAGTTGATCGGATTCTTCATTCAATATTTTTCCAGCATAAAAGCGTTCAGCGAAATATTTCACATGTGTGATGAATCATGAATAACGAATATCTTCTTCATCGGTTTCAATATTGTAAGCATTATGAAAACGTCCAATCATGAGAAGTTTATTCAATTTCTAAACGAGCGCCAAGAAGTAGTGGAAGCCCATCGTGTATCAGGAGAAGGATGTTACCACCTAAAAATAAAAGTGACATCTCAGGAAGAACTGAATCTCTTTCTAAATTCGATTCTTGAATACGGGAATTATACGCTTTACTTGTCTATCAACGAAATCAAGCGGCGTCTCTCGCCAATAAAAGACGTATAAAATATATCGCTAGCTGTACAAAAGTTGATAGAGACAGTTAAACACCTTAGAAAAATCATTTAATTCTATGAAAAAGCTCAAATTCTTGTGAACTGCCCCATAAAAATTGGACATAAAAAAATCTAACTTTGGGCTAACCTAAATTTTTGAGACAATATAAAAACACCTTCGCAGTGGTCCACTTTAAAAAAGTGCTGGCATCGGAGGTGTTTTTGCGTGGGCAAAAACGTATATTCAAGTGAAGTGAAGTGAAGTGAAGTGAAGTGAAGTGAAGTGAAGTGAAGTGAAGTGAAGTGAAGTGAAGTGAAGTGAAGTGAAGTGAAGTGAAGT